>JAJCYK010000346.1 GCA_029262935.1 Cytophagales bacterium
GTACTTCGGTAAATGTACCACCACAAGGTGGCCGTAAGCACCCTGATCAGAAAATGATTTCTGTTAATACGGAAAACATTCTTTTCCTATGTGGTGGTGCTTTTGACGGTATTACGAGAACAATTGCAGCGCGGCTCAATACCAGACCATTGGGATTCTCCACTAACGATGAAACCAGTGACCTCACTAGTTTGGATGATGAAAATATGCTGCAGTACGTTACAGCTCAAGATCTCAAAAGTTTTGGGCTCATTCCTGAACTTATTGGAAGACTGCCGGTACTTACCTATTTAAATCCGCTTACTAGAAAAACCCTAAAGAAAATCCTGACGGAACCCAAAAATGCCTTAGCTAAGCAATATCAAAAGCTATTTGAAATGGAGGGTGTGCAGCTAGAATTTAAAGAAAACGCCTTGGACTATATTGTGGACAAGGCAGTAGAGTTTAAACTTGGAGCAAGAGGACTGCGCTCAATATGTGAAGCGATTGTAACTGATGCTATGTTCGAAATTCCTTCGGAAAAAAGCATCAAGAATCTTACAATAACCTTAGACTATGCCCGATCGAAGATCGAAAAATCCAAGTTTAACAAACTAAAAGTCGCTTAAGCTTCTTTTAAGTATTCACTAATCAGCCTGGCAGTTTCCTGCGAGGCTTTTTTGTTCCCTAACATGATCTTTACCTGTCTATACCCAGCCTGTTGCCTTTTTAATAGATCACCTGGGTTCAGGATTTGACCTAAATGAGTGGCTATTGACTCCTGATTAAAATCTTGTTGGATCAACTCCGGCACAATCAAACGATCTGCTATCAGGTTTACTAAAGAAATGTATTTCACCTTAATTGCCATTCTTACCAACCAATAGGTCAGCCAACTGGTTTTATAACAAACCACTTGTGGAACCTCAAACAGCGCTGCTTCTAAGGAAGCCGTACCTGACGCTACTAAGGCGGCATCCGCAATACTTAACAGGTGGTACGTTTGATTGAAAACAACCTGGACATCCTTGCGCTTGAGGGCTTGTTTGTAGAAGCCTTGAGGAACATTATCAACGCCAGCCACGACAAAATTATACTGGTCAAATTTATCAACCAAGGCCAACATCTGGCGTAACATTTGACGAATTTCCTGCTTGCGGCTGCCCGGTAAAATAGCTATTACTGGTTTCTCATCCAGCTGATTGCGTGCTTTAAAGCTGCCTACTTGTTCAAAACCGTTTATAGTTTCTACCAGTGGGTTGCCTACGTAGGCCACCGGGTATTGAAATTGTTGGTAGAACTCTTTTTCGAACGGGAATATGGTGTACATACGAGCTACGTAGCGCTTGATCTTATGAGCACGTTTTTGGTTCCAGGCCCATAACTTAGGGGAAATATAATAACACACTTTGATGTTATTACTGTGGGCGAACTCGGCCATTTTTAAGTTGAAACCGGGATAGTCAATGAGGATAAGGACATCAGGTCGGTGTTGAAGCAAGTCGTGCTTACATTGATCCAGGTATTTTTTAATGGTCAATATGTTAGTGATCACCTCCCAAATTCCCATGAATGACAAGTGCTTATAGTGTACCACAAGTTCCATTCCCGCCTGCTGCATCATGTCACCACCCCAACCCCGGAATTCCGCTTTGTCGTCTGTTTTCAGCAACTCTTTAACTAAATATGAACCGTGGAGGTCTCCTGAGCGCTCACCGGCAATGATGTAGTATTTCATAGTTGAGGACCGAAATATTCTACAAAGTTTCGGGGTGTTTCATAAAGTTTCACGCTGTACAACTTACCAAATTTCGTAATAGCAGGAACCTCTAAATCCAAAATATTCCAAATTTCCATGGCCAAAACTTCAGTAGTGGGCATTTTTCCTTGCAGGAAGGATACGTCAACATTGAGGTTTTGATGATCTAGGGGTTCTAAAACTTTAGCTTTTATTAGCACGCTCAGCTTTTTAAGATCTACCACAAATCCTGTTTCTGGATCTGTCTCCCCGCTTACTGTGATGATAAGGTCATAATTATGACCGTGCCAATTTTCATTGGCACAAGGTCCAAAAACTTGTTGGTTCTTTTCCTTACTCCATTGGGGGTTATACAACTTGTGGGCCGCGTTGAAATGCTCCTTACGACTAACGTAGATCATGCTTTAGGTTTTAATGTCTAAAGATACAAAACCTTATTATATTCAATTACTTAGCTTATGGAGTAATAGATAAGAATCTGTTCAACCCGGTTATTTATCAAATCCAAGTCCTCGACAGTTTTAAATACGTACAAGCCGCTCACCATCGTTGGTGCGCTCGTAAAATTCATTGTTACCTGATTTAATACAACCCGCCTCCACTAGCTGCGGTCTTTTGGTGTCTCAATCTCTGGGCCTTGAATGGTCTGTGAAAGGACTTAAAATTTAGAGTATGATAGGGATAAATTAGTTGGCTAGCTCCGCATAATAATTAACAATATCAATCAGGTTAGCTTCGTTCTTTAAATCGAGATTTTGGCCCTTGATATAGGTTGAAATCTTATCGTAGTTTGCCAAGTCTTTAAAATCCTTCTTTTTCCCTCTTAGCTCATAGTAAGTGTTTGAGGACTTTTCTCTTAACAAGTATACCTTTTCTTGATTTAACTTAACATTTCTACTACCCACATTCAAGGCTTCGTTATAAGTGGGTTTTATCACCTCAATTGCCGTCTTGCGGTACAAGGCAAAGTTAGAGCCATTTAGCACTCTCAAGAGCAGTGCGTCCCCACTTAGTCCTTTTAAAACACGGGTGTTGACTAGTACTTGATCACTGTTCTGTAAAACCAGAGAATCCACAGCAATAGGGTTTAAGGAATACTCTTTACCATTCACCCTGACCGGGACAATATGGTTCATAATGTCGTAGTTTACTTCCAGAATGGTACCTTGTTTGCCTTTTGATAAATAAATAGCCGCTTTGGTCCAGTCTTCGAACATATCTACCGAACCCTCTACTTTAGTAGGAGGAGTTAAAATCCGGATGATGGCAGTTCCTGGATCAACTATATTTTGAGGGTCCCTATTTAAGGGCGGTGTTTGAGCATCAACCTGTAGGTCAATCATCACTAGCAGGATGAGCAAACAAAATATTCTTTTCATAACGTAAACTTATTGGTTGTAAATAAAAAAAGCTAGTCGTTTCCGACTAGCTTTTTTCTTAAGACTTATTACCTAGTCAATATCAGAGATATTAACTGTGGCTGTTTTTAGAAAGTCGGTTCCTCCACGTCCTACGGCAAATACCGTACCGTCAGATCCCGAAGCTCCCGTAAGGGTGATTGTAAGTGTTTTGTCACCGTCGGCCACACCATCTGTTAACATGGTTACGTCGATATCTACGTTATCGAAATCTTCCACGTCGTTAGGATTATGGGCTAGTACAATAGATCCACCGCTAGCGGATGAATTAGCTACTGTAAAGTCGGTACCAAATACTGCAGTCCCACCAAAGGTGAAGTCCACATTTATATCACTTAAAGTTCCCGTAGGGGTCTCTATATTAAGAGCAACCGTTCCA
>JAJCYK010000347.1 GCA_029262935.1 Cytophagales bacterium
GAAATTGCTATTTGTCATGAATTGGGACTGAGATTAGGCTTTAACTATCAAATGGTAAATGAGTTAATTGAAGTCATGCGCAATCATGCGGGTACCAAGGTGCCTCCAGATGTTTTATTGAGTATTATCAAAAAGTACCTCAACTAACTAGCAGCCCAAACGGGTTAATCAACCCAAACAAGAGCGGGGTTTTACCTTTTCAGAACAATTGTATATATTTATACGTAAGTACTTACGTATATTATCATATAAACATGGACTTATTTAATCATTTAGGAGAATTGGCCTTAGGAAGTCGTTTAAAACGGCTAAGTGACCAGATTATGCGGGATGGATCACGCATCTATCAAGCGAATGACATCAAGTTCGAACCAAAATGGTTCCCTGTATTTTACCTACTAAGTGAACACGCACCATTAGGCGTTACCGAAATGTCTCAAGACCTGGGTGTATCGCATGCGGCGGTCAGCCAAGTGGTAAGGGAATTGTTACAAAAGAAATTAATCACAGGGGTGATGGATCCATCTGACGGCCGTAAAAGGTTGTTATCATTATCCGAAAGTGGTAGTGAGTTACTCCCCAAAATAAAGGAACTATGGAACGATATTGCTGTCGCTATTCATGAAATGATCAACTCACATCAATCAAACATTATTGATAGTATTAGAGAAGTTGAAAACTCATTTTCGGAACATTCGTTGGATGAACGCGTAGCGCTTATCATCCAAGAACGTTGTTTGGACCAGGTAAAAATTGTGCCCTATTCGGAAGATCTTGCTGAGCAATTCAAAAGCTTGAACTATGCTTGGATACAGAAATACTTTCAAGTTGAGGAGATGGATGAATTGGTCTTGTCAAATCCTGGCAATCATATTGTTGCTGAAGGTGGCCAAATTTTATTTGCGCAGTTGGATGGAAAAATTGTGGGAACATGTGCGTTAATAAAATTGGACGATGATTCCTTTGAACTGGCAAAAATGGCGGTCGACGAAAAATATCAAGGAAGGCAAGTTGGTAAAAAATTGGGTTTGGCAGTAATTGAAGCTGCCCGGAAACGAGGAGCGAAGCAAGTAATTCTGGAGTCCAACAAGAAATTAATACCCGCCTTAAATTTGTACAAAAAGTTAGGATTTGTTCCTATCTGTACGGACCATCAAAAGTCCATGTATCAGCGAGCAAATGTTAGTATGCAGTTGGAGTTAACTTAGATGAATAATAGAAACAAAGGTATTATGTATGCTGCTTCAGCAGCGTTAATGTGGGGCTTCCTAGCTATTATTTTGAAGGTCTCGTTGGACTTCGCACCTCCTATTACCATAGCTTGGATGCGTTTTGTTATTGCTTTTATATTGCTCATAGTGATCCTTTATTTAAGACAGCCACAAGCCTTAAATGTTTTCAAGCGCCCTCCGTGGTTGGCCGTAGTGGCAGCCTTAGGTTTGACGTTTAACTATATTGGTTATGTTACCGGACTGGACTTAACTACTCCTAGCAATGCTCAAGTGATCATCCAATTGGCTCCATTATTATTGGCAGTGGTGGGTTTGGTAATTTTCAAAGAAAAATTGTCTCCAGCTCAGACAGCTGGATTTGTGATTGCCATTGCGGGGTTTGGAGTGTTTTATAGAGATCAAATTAAGAACCTTATCGGTTCTGCAGAAGATTATCGGACGGGGATACTTTGGGTAGTGGCTGCAGCTTTGGCTTGGGTTTTGTTTGCGGCAATACAGAAAAAGTTAGTGACAAAATACCATGCTCAAGGTCTAAATGCCTTGATCTATTTAGTGCCTGTGTTATTAATCTGGCCGTGGGTGGATTTTCAAGTGCTAGCAGGGTTTACCTGGAAACTATGGGCATTGATGCTCTTTTTGGGCTTAAATACACTATTGGCCTATGGCGCCATTGCTGAAGCATTTCGCTTGATTCCAGCTAACAAAGTGGGCATAATAGTGACAATTAACCCGTTAATTACCATTGCAACTATGTCGGTACTGGCATGGATGGAAGTAAGTTGGATTCAGCCAGAACGTATCTCAATAACTGGGATATTAGGTGCTCTGATGATTTTATCTGGTGTAGCGTTGTCGGTAATTGCAAAAAAAGCAACACCGGTCACTGCTAAAGCCGACACGACTAATGTGGTAGTAGAATTAAAAAAGTAATGGAGATAAAAGAAAAAATTGATCAAAGTATAGTTACAGAACTGCTTAGAGATGCATTATTTGGAAAAAAAGCGCATGTGAGCATAGAAAAAGCACTAGAGGGGCTACTTTGGCGTCAGGCAGGAACTGCTATCCCTAACGCACCACATACTATTTGGCAACAAATAAAGCATCTTTGTTATTGGCAAGATCGATTCATTAGCCGCATTGAAGGCATGAAGGTTTTACCGGCTAAATCGAGTGAAGAAGGCTGGTGTTGGGCTCAAACACCAGTGGATGAATCAGAGTACACACGGGAAGTAGGTAAATTGCTTACTGGGATTAGCTATATAGAAGAAACCATGCTGCATAATCCTGCTTGTTTAATAACCCAGAAAGGGGACTACCCCAATGGATATGCAGTGATCCAGGCAATGGGGTCCCATTTGAGTTATCATGCTGGAGAAATAGTTTTATTAAGAAGGATGTTGGGAGCATGGCCACCACCTTCTGGAGGTTATACTTGGTAGCTTATGAAAAAATGGTTTGATCGAAAATTTAATTTTCAAGATTTAGAAGGAACCTTGCCGGCAATTTTGGAACGATTGCAAGGTACTCCTCTGCGTTTGGAGCAGAAAATTTCAAATATCCCTGTTGCCTATTATACCATTGAGAAACCAGGGGTTTGGTCTATACAGCAGCAGGTGGGACACCTGGGTGACCTGGAGCCCCTTTGGGAACATCGGTTTAAAGATTTCCTAAAAGGAAAGGAGGTGCTTACAGAAGCTGACTTGAGCAACCTCAAAACCCACCAAGCCGGCCATAATCAACATGATATGAGCGACTTGTTGAAATACTTTAAAACGAAAAGAGGATCCCTGTGTACCGTGCTTAAATCCATCGGTCCAAAAGCGGAAGTATGGCATAGCAAACATCCAAGATTACGATCGCCTATGAGGCCCATCGACTTGGCTTATTTCGTAGCAGAGCATGATGACCATCACTTGGCTTGCATCACCAAATTATACCACGAATTTAGATAGTACCAGCATGAAGGAAATTACTCTTGACGGGAGCCCCCAAGAATTTGAACAATTGCTAAATCGCAGTGTGCAGCTGATCATGCAAACCTATAAAGGTTTGGAGCAAAGTAAGGTTTTCAAAAAGAAATCGCCCTCCGAACTAGCCGCAGTGTTTAGTGAATCACTCCCTTTGGACCCCACTCCAAGTGAGGAACTCTGGCGAATGGTAGAAGAAGAAGTTGTAGAAAA
>JAJCYK010000348.1 GCA_029262935.1 Cytophagales bacterium
ATAATTATTCAACCTATAACTCGAATTACCCCTTTCTGGATAACATTCACCCCATTTTGGGGGATGATTTTAGGGTACTTTCTATCAAATTTCTTAAGAAAGGGTTAACGACTTAAAACTAGTCGAGTACAATCTATAATAGTCCAGGAATTGCCGGATGGTTTATCAAAGCGTCGAAAATCAAAGCAGAATTTGCTTCACAACTAAATAAAAAGGCAAGCCAAAAGCTTGCCTTTTTATTATGAATTTGTACTGTCCTCTTAAAAGAAAGGAACCACGGCAGCATCTGCCCTATTATCAACCAACACTTTATTCATATTGAGAGTAATAGTTACAGTTCTAGCTGCATCATCGAAATCAAAATCATCCATATTAGTAGGAATAAATGCTGGAATGATAGGCTCCAATTGATCCGCCGTTACGTTTTCGTTAAGAAGCATTTCGTTTTCTGATATTGGTATTCTGATGCCCATATCTACAAATCGGCGGCCTTCAGAAATAAAGATCTCTTGTCTTAACAAGTAAAGCAACTCCAAAGAACCTACGACATCAGCCAATGCATTAACTTGCGTATCGGTCACAGATGTACCAGAAATAACGGGTATGGTTACATCTCCACCTTGGCGAGTCAGCACCAAACCATCCACAAAAGGATCACTAGCGCTTGCACGTACCATATAGTCATTGGCATCAGGGCGATCCTCACGATCTTCTACCGCATCGTCAAAAGTGGCAGTAGATCTTGTGCCCACCAAAGTAAGAAGGTCCAACATATTAGTCTGTGCAGCAGCGATATTGCCGTCCGCTAAGTTCGCCTCAGCAATTATTAAATGAGCCTCTTCGATCTTTTGTATGTAAACGGGACTTTCTAGGTCTCCATCGATGAAATACTTAGGATCTAAGAAATCCAACCTTGGTAAAGGTTGTAAGTCATCAAAATTCCCTCTTTGGAATAAAGCATCAGCAAAATCGTTATCTGGCAAATTGGTACCGTCAAATTCAATGAATCGGGCAAAATTTGCATCCGCCGCAATGGCTTCCGTGGCTTTAGCCACCGCATTGGTCTTATCACCTAAGTTGTAATAAGCGCGCGCCAAAGCCAGCTTATACCCCGCGTTATCAGGAACTAGTGCTTCAGCTGCCAAGAAATCGGTGATAGCAGATTGTATGTTAGTCTCAGGTGAAACTGGAGCACTGCCTGGAACTTCAGGTAATGCTACAAATAACTCTCCGGCCAACAATTTCCCCCAACCAAGGAAGAATAATAAATCTGCTCTTTGAGCATCTGTGGCGATGGGGTCTGCAGGGAAAACATCCTCTAACCCGGTCCTTGCAGATTCTCTAAGATCCGCAATTCTGAACTGCAAATCGTTCACATCAGTATCCTGGAAGGTGATGTCCAACGCATCGAATAACTGGTTGAAGAAGGTTTGAGTATTGACATAATTGTCAGAACCCAACTCGGTTAAAACCAACATTTCGTTATAAACAATGGCCATCTGTCTTTCCTGCCCTACTAACCAAGATCCTGTAGAACCTGGTGAACCAATCACCCCGGCAAGGATCAAGTTTGGGTTTTGAATGCCCTGAGTAGGATCAAGATCCTCGCACGACATCACCCCAATCATCATTACTGTTAATAATAAACTTATCTTTTTCATCAGATTGAATTTTTATGATTAGAAATTAACCCGGATCGTGCCGATAAACTGCCTTGGTGCGGAAACCGTACCAAACCCAAATGCACCAACGGTTACATTGTTTTGAGTGGTTGTATTAGTTCCCGGTAAAGTACCTCTGGCTCCTGCCCCTGTTACTTCAGGATCGAATAATGAGCTGTGGAAATTAAAAGGATTCAAAGCAGTCGCACTAATGGACGCCTTCTTTATAAAACCAATATTGTCAAGGATTCCTCCTGGTATATCATATGAAACCGTGATATTTCGCACTTTTAGGAAATCCGTATCTTCTACCCAAATACCTGCAAGGTTAAAGAAGCTCTCTCCAGCAGAATTCTCAGGAATTCTGTCATCGTCTAGTCCTCTAAAGAAACGTAAGACCTCATCAGTGTTTACACCTTGTGCGCCAGTTTGATAATCTGCCGCAGCATAAAGAGTTATGTTTTTGTAAGACAAATTCAAACCGAAACTACCAAAGGATTCTGGTATGGGGTTTCCTACGGTGGCGTTGTTGTCAACATCCACCAAGTTACCCTCAGCATCAAATACCGGATTGTTTCCTCTCAAGAAACCCACTTGTTCTCCTTCTTTCACAAAGGGGCCTAAGAAGGTAAATCCACCAATATTAAATTCCGGTGATCCTCCAGCGTCAGTTACTTCATTGTCTTGGAAGTTAGCAGAGGCGTTTACACTCAACTGCCATTCCTCTTTATCGATGATATGAAACCTAGAAGATATTTCTATTCCTTTGTTTTCAATCTCTCCAATATTACGTACTTGATTCTCTTGTCCCAATGAAGGAGCAAATGGAGCTGTAAACAACGCATTTTCTGTAGTAGATTTGTAATAAGTCACTTCCAGGTTAATTTTGTCATTTAAAAATCCAAAATCAGCACCAAATTCTAAAGTTTTCAACTTCTCAGGTCCTAATCCAGGATCTCCTGGTTGTCCAGGTTGAAAAGCAAGTTGCCCTAGGAAGGGATTGGCATTTAATTGCGCATCTCTGGTAAATGGGGGAGGGAAGTTTCCAGCCTCTCCATAACTACCTCGTAATTTTAAGGTACTTATTACATTACCTAAGCCGCCCCAAAAGGCTTCTTCACTTATAACATAAGCCAGACCCACTTTAGGATAGAACTCACTACTTGCATCGCTACCAAAGGCAGTATTGTAGTCATTTCTAAAACCAAAATTCAAGAACACTTTGTCCTGATATCCAATGTCCTCTTGGAAAAAGAATCCGTAGTTCACTACATTTGATTGGAAATCAGTCACCGATGCATCGGCCGCAATGTTCACTGTGGTCGAAGTTTCAGCTTGATTGGTGGTTTGGATTTGAGTTTGATTATCCGTGTTTCTGAAAAACTGACCACCAGCTATGGTTACAAAGTTAAAATCACCTGCGTCGAAGTCGTATTTAAACGATGCGGTACCCGTTGTTGATAGAAACGAACGATCCACTCGGTCAATGGAACCTTGAGTAGTAGTCCCTGGTGCTACTGACCCTTGAACTACAAGGTACTCATTGGTCTGAACATCTTCAGCACGGCTGAAACGATAGTCAAGACCCAAAGTAAGATCAACAGAAAATTCTTCAGTAGCTTGTAAACTGAATCGGTGCGAATTAGTGAAACGACTTACACGTTCCGTGATGTCTGCAAGCCGCGCTACGTCCTTAATCAGTGTGCTTACGATGTCCTTGTCGGCCGTGGTCCATTCTGTAGGATTGTTTGTGGTCAAACCCAATTGGCCAGCTGGTAAACCTTGATCGATACCAAATGTCCTATCAAAGGAACTATTAGCATTGGGTAATCGATTAAAGTTATTGCTATTATATGAAAAAGATCCTTGATAGTTCAACTTATCACTGATACTAGCATTGTAACCACCACCAATGGTATATCTGTTTTCTCCCTGTCCGAATTGGAAAGAATTGTCTTGTCGGAACCTGGAAAAGAAGTTGTAAGTAACTCGATCACTTCCGCCATTGACACCCACTCGGTAACTTCCTAGGAAGCCTGGTCGAAATCCAAGCTCTTTAACCTCGTCATATACGAAGTAGTCTCCGGTACCTTCAATGGCACCCAGTTGCGCTTCGAAAGTAACACGCGCTGCTCCGGCTTTACCTTTGTTGGTAGTGATCAACAACACACCGTTGGCAGCATCTGATCCATACAAGGTGGTTGCAGCACCACCTTTAAGGAAAGTGACGTCAGAAATTTGGTCTACGGGGATATCCGCCAAAGCACTACTTTGCGCTCCACCAGTGGCCACGCTTAGTCCTCCCGCGGTATTAAGATTATCCACACGGACACCATCAATGTAAATTACCGGTTGCTGCCCTAATAAAGCGGAGTTAACACCTCTACCTCTAATAATACTAGTTCCACCAGGTGCTCCGGTGCTTTGTAAAATTTGAGTATTTGGCAACTTTGATTGCAGAAGCTGATCTATTCTAACAATTGGAGTAGATTCCAAATCCTGAGAAGAAATCTGATTGATGGTAGTTGACAACCTTCGTTTGTCAATGTCACCACCTAAACCTGTAATCACCACTTCTCCTAACAAAGTCACATCTGGTGCCAGATCAAGATTAACTACGGACCTTGCACCTAGAGTAAGTTCTTGAGGAGTAAATCCAATCGAAGAAAAAACTAAGATAACATCTCCAGACTGTACTTCAAGTCTGTAATTACCGTCGACATCTGTCACGGTTCCGGTGTTTGTGCCTTTTATAACGACATTAACACCAGGTAATGCACTCCCGTCATCTTGGGAGGTAACCTGACCAGTTACCGTCCTTTGTTGAGCTAACAACACATTTGTTGAAAGCAGCAAAACGAAGAACAGGTTACTAATAATTAGTAGGTTTCGTTTCATAGAAATAAATTTAGTAGAACAATTACTTGCAAAAAGCTCAATGCCCTGGATTCAGGGAGTCAGAGCCATCTAAAACCAAAAGTGGGGATATTTGGCTCGAAATGGTATCCCCCCATATAAGGGTATTTAATCCAAAGATTATTAGGGAATAATTGCCTCAAACGGGATTTGCTATGTCATATTTCGCCAAATGCAGTATCACTTTGCGAATGATTATCCCTTCAACCCAAGTATGCAACTAGGTTCACCTAAATAAAGTATTATATGTATTCATCTTATTATCAACTGTTTATAGGATAAATAAAACCATAAACTTGTCTACAAACTAGGTTTTTGGGCCAGTCGTTTTGAAAAATTTAACAAAGCGTGCGGCGATTCTCCTAAAATGGTACGGAATGGGGTATAAGATGATGGCGAAAATTGCGTTAGTGGGTTAACGAATCGTTCAAAAATGAGCAAGTGTTCAATAAAGCTACCCCAAAAAGGGTAACTTTTGGGACAAACGGTAAATACAGATTATTAACTACTGATAATAAAGAAAGGCGGCTCCTTACAAGGAGCCGCCTTAAAATTTAGGGGTAATTTAGATTCTAGTAACCGGGGTTTTGAGTCAAATTAGCATTGACATCAATTTCCCTTTGAGGAATGGGAAAAACCAAATCATCAGCATTATAAGCCACCCCACTTACAGATTGCTGCGTACGTTTAAGATCGTGTAAGCGAAATCCTTCAAACGCCAACTCCAGTCGTCGCTCCTTCATGATATCATCAATAGTAACCGCACCTAGTGCCGGTAAAACGGCTCTCATGCGAATCAGGTTGATGTCCTCCAAAGGTGTAGTTCCTACGGTTGTTCCTGCTCTAAAGTTAGCCTCAGCACGATTCAAATACATTTCAGCCAATCGTATTACCGGGATATTCGTGCCATCTGCCGACCATTTCCCAGTTTTGGGCAAACCATCAATCCCTATGTAGAACAGTTCCAAACGAGCGTCAGCAGGGTCGTACATGTCCAGATGGGCCGGTAGTATGTCAATATCACCATCACGTCCCACTCCTACCAAATTGGCATAAAATGTAGGAAGACCACTATTTGAAGTTCCTGCATTAAATGTAGTATTCTGTTGAACAGCGAATATGTCCTCTACTGAGTTAGCTGCGTTGTTAAATGCATTAGAATAGTCAACCACCAGGTTGTAACCCCCATCAGTTATCACTCTATTGGCCGCGTTAGCCGCGTTAGTATAGTCTCCCTGCTGCAGATATACCCGTGACAACATAGCCGCGGCGGCGTGTCTGTTGGCGAAAGCACCATTGCGACTATTCATTAACGACTCAGCCTCTGTTAAATCAGCAATAACCTGCGAATATACCTGCGCCACAGTGGCTCGAGGAATCTCAGCAGTTTCGTCGATGGCATCAGTTGCTGTAGTTACAATGGGTACTCCAGCTTGACCGTTGGCTCCCGCCGCTTCAAAAGGCAAAGCGTATACGCGTACCAATTCAAACAACATGGTGCCTCGAATAAACAACGCCTCTCCCAAAGCCTGGTCTTTCAACGGCTGGTCTACGACATCTATGTTGGCGATTACATTATTCGCAATATTGATGGCGTTATAAGCCCGCATCCAATTGTCTCTGGCCAACAGGTTATTGGCTATGAGGTCGCGATCAAAAACATCTTCATAGGTGTCGAAACTTCCGTTCCAGGTAATTTCACCATCTGATCCCATTAATTCACTAAAGAGATTTAGATCACCCCCATAGAGCTCTCCTCCTTCCCCCCGTCCATCAGAAGCTGTACCAAATTGACCACCCATTTCGCTATAGGTACCAATTAATACATTGATCACATTCTCGGAAGTATTTAAGGCAACTTCGGTACTAATTGATTGTTGCGGCTGGATGTCCAATTTACTATCGCAAGCAAATGACGCCAGTAAAATAACAGCAACTCCAGCTGCTTTTTTAGTTATGTTATTAATTGTTTTCATAGTCATTAGAATCCAAGTTTTACACCAAAAATAATGGTCCGAGCCTGAGGAGCGGTATAAAAGTCACGGCCACCTCTAATGTTGTTGGTTTGGTTTGAAGGGTTCGTACCGTCAAAATTCACCTCTGGATCCCAGCCTGTATAATCTGTAATAGTTAAGAGGTTGGTTCCGGTAACATAGATTTTGGCACTAGTTAAGAATGCTCTTTGAATTAAGTCCTGAGGCAATTGATAGCTCAAGGTTACATTACGTAAACGAATGTAATCCCCGTCTTGTAAGTACCTGGTGGAATTATCAATACCGTTTCCGCCTAAGAAGCGTAATTCCGGAACATCAGTTACATCTCCAGGATTTTGCCATCTGCGTAATTGGTCAGCAGATTGATTGTCAAAGAAATCAAATCCTGCAGTTTGGAAGCTAGCGCCATCGTTAAATATAGAGTTGCCTCTTACAAACTGGAACAAGAAATTAAGATCGATTCCTTTGTAGCTAAACGTATTCGTTATGCCGCCTACCCAATCTGGAAATGGTGATCCTACAAATTGCTCTTGAGCTTGTGAAAAATCATTAGTGGTTTCACCGGTGCCGTCACCTTTTTCAAAAAGGGCGTCGCCATTGGTTTGATCCACTCCAGCATACTTTACTAAGTAGAAGACGCCTAAGGGTTGTCCTTCTTGAGCTCTGTTTATACCTGAAGTAATGATTTGGCCATCCAAATCGGTGACCTCATTGGTATTTTTAGCAAAGTTTAAACTGGTGGTCCACTTAAAGTCTCCTACCAGGTTGTCGGTGTTCAAAACGAATTCGAAACCTCTGTTTTCAAGCTTACCCACATTTTGGGTAACCACTCCAAATCCAGTGGTTGCCGGAACTTGCACATCCAGTAACAAATCATCGGTATCTTTGAAGTAGTAATCAATCTCTCCCGTAATTCGGTCATTAAATATTCCAAAGTCAATACCGATATCCAGTTGAGCTGTAGTCTCCCATTTTAAATCAGGGCTAGACACACTGGTAGGTCTCAAACCGGAGATCCCAGAATAACTCGTTCCCTGGAACAAGCCTAGTGCATCAAAATTACCAATCTCAGAATTACCGGTGAGACCGTAGCTCGCTCGTAACTTTAAGAAACTTAAAGGGCCGCCTGTAATAAAGGACTCTTCGGAAATTATCCAACCTGCTGATACTGCAGGAAAGAAACCGTATCGATTGTCTTCTCCGAATCGAGAGGAGCCATCCACTCTACCGCTTACTGTAAAGAGGTACTTATTGTTGAACTTATAGTTTGCACGGGCAAAATAAGACAGGTATGAGAATGTGGTACCAATACCAGAAAAAGACTCCGTATCGGCGGCACTAAATATGGTTTTCAAATCATCATTGGGAAAACCTCGAGCTTGGATTGACACGATATCCTGATCGGATTCTTGAAAACTTATTCCCCCTACCACTTGTAAATCATGTTGATCACCAAGGGTGGCACTATACGTCATGTAGTTATCAATGGTATAATTAACCACTCGTACAGATCGCAATTCACCTTGACCAGCAGGTGCGCCATCTTGGGTCTCTCTACCTTGGAAATTGTCCTCATTTTGATCCAGAAGATCAATACCAAACTTACTGGTAAAGGTCAGTCCCGGGATAATTTCCAAATTGGCGTATACGTTACTGATGTTTCGAAATACCACCGTTTCTCCCGTGGCGTCTCGGTTTTGAATCAGACCATTATAGTAAACAGTTCCTGTGAACAAGCGGCCTGTTTCTGGATCAAACTGAGGCTGTACCGGAGGTAAGGCGATCAATTGCAGCGGGGTTGCAAAGGCATTATCATTAGAAACCCTACCATTTTGCGTACGGCTTAAGCCCATGCTAACACCAAATGTCAATTTATCTGAGACACTATGATCCAAATTCAAACGACCACTTAGGCGTTCAAAATCATTTCCTATAAGAATTCCTTCTTGGTTACTGTAAGTTCCACCCACATAAAAACGTGTTTTATCCGTACCTCCGGAGGCGTTCATGCTGATCTGGCTTACCTTACCATCTTGAAATGCCAAATCTTGCCAATCGGTATCGTTGTTGTCTCTCCATCCCGGAATTGCCGCGTCTTTTAGGGACTCTAAATTTGCAAGACCGAATATTTCTGCGGGCTCGAAACCAAAGTCCTCTAAGGAATTTGCATAGGCCTCATCGAACAACTGATTGTATTGAGGACCGTTTAAAAAGTCTCTTTTATTCGCTGGTCGACTGATCCCGGTGGATAAATCTATATTAAATTTCGTTTTACCGGACTTTCCCGTTTTGGTGGTAATGATCACCACACCATTGGCAGCCCTGGAGCCATAAATGGCCGCAGCCGAAGCATCTTTTAATACTTCTATAGACTCTACATCATTGAAATTTAAATCCGCTAAGGGATTGGTTGGTTGGTTGTTGGTAATACTCACATTTTGACTCGTGATGGGTATCCCATCCACTACAAACAATGGTTGGTTGCTTGCCGTTACCGAGGACGAACCACGAACCCGCATTTTTACCGCCTGACCGGGCTTACCGCTTCCTTGTTGGATAAAGACTCCAGCAGTCCGACCTTGTAAGGTTGATTCAATACTGTTTAAAGGAATACTCTCAATATCTTTTCCAGATACTTTAGCAATGTTACCAGTAAGATCCCTTTTGATTTGAGTACCATAACCTACCACAACCACTTCTGATAACTCAGTAATATCAGCTGTCATTTGTACGTCAATAACTGACTGATTACCAATGACAACCTCTTGGGTTAGTAATCCTATAAAAGAGTAGATTAATGTTCCCCCGTCTTGGGGTACCTGTAGCCGGTAGTTACCATCAGCATCTGTAACGGATCCTGTGGTAGTACCTTTTAAAATTACGTTAACTGCGGGAAGGGACGATCCGTCCTCCACAGAAATTACTTTTCCAGAAACTGTCCTGGACTGTGCCAGGGCCGTATTCCCTATGAAAAGCGCCATAATACCAATTAAAATTAGTAGTCGTTTTTTCATAAAAATTTACTTTAGTGTACATAACGATAGATATGACGATCAACTTGAGGTCGTGTTCACGACCTTTTGTAGGTGTCATTGTATGTTAAAGTTGGCTATAATTGGAGGGCATGGGTATCCCTTTTAAAAGGGGAAATTTGGCGGAATTTAACTCCCCTATTATGCGTTAATGTAGAGGAAACCTAAACCTTCAGGAGGGCGCTATCGGGTAACTAAACTTGTCCCGCTTGGGAGTATTTGTACGGTAAATGCTTGCATCCAGAAATTGTTATTTGCTACTAGAACAGTAGGTGTTTGGGCATTACCTAATCTGATCATGGCCATGTCTTTGGCATCATGGGGGGCGAAGAACCCGCTCTTCTCCAGGGTAACTGGCTCAAAATTTCCTTGGCTATCTCCTCGTAAATAGAGTCCCATGAATGCGTCATTCCGAGGTGTTTCTATTTCTGCAGGATATAAATTACCTGAAGTTAGTAAGTCCAAATGACCGTCTTTGTCAAAGTCTTGAATTATTATGTTGTTTATAGAACTCACTTGGGCTTCATTGGGCAGGGGTCGTACTTCAAAGGTTCCATCTCCTTTATTTTCCAAATACGCCGAAGCGAATGTAAACGCTTGATAAGATACTGCTTTAGAGAGGCCTTCACCATAAATTTCTTCTAAGCCTGCATCACCAAAAGCTTCGAAAGTAGGATATTTGTCAGCCAACTGCGGAACTTGTTGAGAAGAACAAGAACGTCCTCGTAGCGGCACTTTTTCTCCATGCTCGTAGTAGCTCAATACAATATCATAGCTCCCATTGTCGTCAAAGTCATCGTAGTACACTTCAAATGGTGATTCTAGGGAGGCCTTATATTTATAATTTAAACCAAGGTTACCCACGATCAAATCCACATCACCATCATTATCCATATCACTGCCGTTTACCGCATAGTACCATCCCGCACTGGAGTCAAGTCCATTTTGACTGGCCTTAACAAACTTACTTTCATTCTGAATCCAAGTTGTTACCGGCATCCACTCTCCTACCAAAGTCAAATCCACTACTTGATCACCATTTAAATCTGCCCAAACGGCATCCGTCACCAGCCCGGACTTTATTAGACCGGGTGCAACTGACTCCGTAACATCAGTATATCTCCCACTTTGATTTTCCAATATGTAACTTCTACCGGGCAAGGGGTAACGTCCCGGATCCAACCTGCCTCCTACAAACAGGTCCAGGTCCCCGTCATTATCATAATCAAAAGGGCGCACACATGAGCCACTTTGGGTCATCTCGGGAAGCGCATTAGTCGCTTTGGTGAAAAATCCTCTCCCGTTATTTAAATACAATCGATCCTGTAATTCTGGTGATAGGGTCTCCCATTCATTGCCTCCACTTACCACGTACAAATCCAAATCTGCATCACCGTCCACATCGAGTAATGCTGCTCCCAAGTCCTCATAGAGACTTTCTGACTGCCAAAGACTGTGATCTTGTGAAGTAAACGCGCCTTGCTTGTTTTGCATATACATAGCCCCGGGTTGTCCTGAAGCACCCCCCACATAAAAATCCTCCAGGCCGTCACCGTTCACATCCCCTACAGCCAATCCGGGACCAAAGTTTGACATTTTATGAGGTAACAATACCTCTTTTAAATAATCATCATATTCATTTTCACGATGTCTGTGTTTGAGTTGTATCTCGTTGGTAATGTTGGCGAATATAGGAATCGCAGCCGGCTTGGAATATCGTTTTCTGACAGCGTCAGGCTTTATTACCCACTCTTTGTTGATCTCAGGATTCACTAAAAGAGATTGTTCACCACTTTGCCAAGTGACTACCGCACTATCTAATGCCTGTGCTGAACCCAGCCCAAAGTGCAAGACATCTTCGCTTTTGGACAAAAATCCCCGGGCGTTGCTCAACTCCTGAAGTTGCCAAAACGCATTGTCTTTAAAAAGTTCTACCCTTGCTCCGTAGGCCGGGCTTCCAGAATCGGTTATTAACTTAAACCTTACAAAACTTCCCTGTCCTTGCTCTGTGCTGTTATTTCGATAGAGGTGTACCTTTTCGTCTATGTTACTCACGATCAAATCCAGGTCTCCATCGTTGTCGAAGTCGGCGTACCCAGCGCCATTACTAAGAGTAGGTTGTCCCATACCCCATTGGTCTACGCTCTTTGTAAAAGTGAGATCGCCATTGTTTTTGTAAATGAAATTTGGCAAAGGGTCAACGGGAGCCATGTTCACAAACTTCATAATATCGATCAGGTCATTGAGCTTTTTGCCTTGAGCCTTAGCTAATAATTCCAGACTGTCCAAGTTGGCGTTGTATTGCCGGTCCAAATCGCCATGGCGCATGTTTCTTTTTACCCCATTGGTCACAAATAGGTCCTTCCAACCGTCATTGTCGAAATCAGCAAACAAAGGGCCCCAACTCCAGTCTGTATTACTAACACCAGCTAAGTGCGCCAACTCCGCAAAAGTGCCGTTCCCATTGTTGGATTGTAGTGTATTGAACATGTACTGATAATGGTATCCTTTCTTAACTCCTTTCCAGAAATCTTCAGGGTTCATGCCTCCCATATAAGTTTTGATTCTTTTATGGTCTTCTGCTACCATATCCAATACCATAAGATCTAGGCCACCATCGTTGTTATAATCTGCAGCATCGGTACCCATGCTGAAGTTCGAAATGTGTTTTACGGATTGATTAATTTCATTTTTAAAAGTTCCATCTTGTTGATTAATGTAAAGATGGTCTGGAAGATCAAAATCATTTGCTACATAAATATCGGGGTAGCCGTCCCCGTTATAATCGCCTACAGTGGCTGATAAGCCATAGGCAAAATTTCTAGTTCCTGCATAATCCGAGATATCTTCATATAGCCCATTCGGCATAAGTTTGTAAAGCTTATCGCTATAAAGCAAGCTGGTGTGATTAAGGGGGTTAATTTTGCTGCCATTTCGATTGCCTTTGGAAGGGGGTTGGTTGATCAAATACATTTCCAAAACCCCGTCCTTATCGTAATCCAAAAAAGTTGCCTGTACTGAAAATCCTTGGTCTGCGAGCCCCATAACTTCTGCTGATTCCACAAAAGTCATATCCCCTTGATTCATATAAAGCTTATTTGCGCTTAAGTCGGATTTCCCATTGACGTTTTTGCAAATGTAAATGTCTAGATGACCGTCGTTATTTAGGTCGGCCATGGTTACTCCTTTGGACCAGGAATGATCCAGGTCTATCCCTGCTTTCTTGGTAATGTCTTCGAACTTTAGATTGCCTTTGTTCAGGTACAGACGGTCCGGCACTTGGTTGCCGGTAAAAAACAAATCCGGCAGCCCGTCGCTGTTGATGTCACCAACGGCCACTCCTGCACCAGTAATAAACTGGTCGTTGACTAGATGATTGTCCTCCTTAGTTTCTTTGAGAGGGTTAGAAAATTTTAAGCCAGTTTGTTGTGAAGAAAGTAACGTAAACTGCTTTTCATCCGTTGGCGCCTGGTCAGCTTGCTTACTGCAACTGACTATTAAAAATCCTACCGCCACTATCAAAAATCGAATATCCATTCTCAGCTTTTGATTTCTAAGTATGACAAAAAATGCAAAGAGCAACTAGTGTTGCTCTTTGCATGGTTAATTGTTCAATTCCTATTGTCTTACTAAACCGGTAGGGTCAGCTGCTCCACCAAAATTGTAAGTTTCTAGTTCAAATACTTCTAACTCCGTGGCGGGAACTGGTAGGTGCGCAGGGGTACCTGTTTGCAAACCTCCCAGGTCGTCCAAGTCTGTAGCATCTCTACGATCTCCTATTCTACGTCGATCAAAGTAATGACCTGCAGGGCCAGTATTTAGCGTTTCTATATACCTCTCGTAAATGATCGCTCTTAATACCTCTTCGCCTGCAGAAGCTACAGGAGCTAAACCTCCTCTAGTCACTCGAGTCCCAGCGTTTACGATATCCGCAGCTGCAGATTCATTGCCTAACCTGTAGTTTGCCTCTGCTTTTAGCATGTCATTATCCGCCACCACAAAAGCTGGCATTGGACCTACCGCGTTACCGTCACCCATATAGTCAGGCTCCGAAATGTTTCGACTGTGCTTGTAGTGGCCAAAATGCCACAGGCCTCTTTCTACTCTAAAATTATTGGTTGGAGCAAATGTAAAGTCTGAAGCTAATCTGGCATCAACAGAAGTAGCCATGGGATCTGCCAAACCATTTCCATCTTGTGGATATCTTGTCGGCATACTCGGGTCCAAGGCATTAACTAGCCTATGGTCCAAACGGGCCCAAGAACCACTTGGTCCACCTGTACCAATATGAGCATAACGCCAATAACCGAACCAGAATGAACCGTCGGCTATAGGAGCGAAATCTTCAGTAATTCCAGCATTAGCAAAAGCCAATACTCTATTCCAATCTACTGAATTGGTTTCCGCTTCCGTGCGTGCGCTTTGAGCCAACAAGCGTGCTGCGTAGGAATTTGCCAGACGTCCAAGTTGCTCATTTGACATGGTCAAGCCATTTAAAAAGGAGGCATCCATGGTAAAACCAGCGCTACTACCTGCAATTTGAATGGCCCTTTCCATATCAGCAATAGCAGCTGTAAGGACCTC
>JAJCYK010000349.1 GCA_029262935.1 Cytophagales bacterium
CTGACAGGCGATTTTAAAAAGAAGCATTTCTGGTTTTTGGATCGGGCGTCTTTAAGACCCTCATTTTCCTTGCTGTTTGGCAATCAAGATATTATTAGTATTAGCTTTAGTCGGGATTTAATCGCCGATCGACGCTTCCCATTCTTCATAGAAAAGGACAACGAGTTCGGTATTATGAATTATCAAATAAGTGTCCCTTTGGCTCTAACCAAAGACAAATTCCAATTGATATTGGATTATAATTACAACATTCCACAAGCATTGCCAGGGGAAAATTTTGAGTACGAAAACAATAGTTTTTTTAGTATTGATCTCTATTATACCTTTGGTATTGGCCCCAAAAAAAGCATCTTTGAGTAGATCTGAATAGTACCTGGGGATTCTTATGAGTTTTATTACTCTTTTTCAACTTAACAACCTTATTCAAAGCACCTTGGAGCAACAATTGGAGCCTACTTATTGGGTAGTTTCTGAAATTGGTGAAATGCGGATAACCCAAAAGGGACATTGCTACTTAGAACTCGTTGAAAAGGAGGGACAGTACTTAACGGCAAAGGTTAGAGCCAATATTTGGGCTTACGATTATCGAAATCTCAGCGGTTTTTTTCAATCGGTAACCGGCAAAAAACTTGCCACAGGAATGAAAGTGCTCACCAAGGTTGGTGTTCAGTTTCATGAAGTATATGGACTTAGTTTGCATATTAAAGATTTGGACCCGAATTTCACTCTGGGAGAAAGAGCCAAGCAAAAGCAATTGATCATCGATCAATTGACTGCCGAAAATTTAATTAACCTAAATAAAGAAAAGCCCCTTCCGTTAGTCCCTCAAAGGATAGCCGTTATAAGTGCAGAAACCGCTGCTGGTTATGGAGATTTTATGGATCAACTGGTTCATAACAAAGAGCGCTATGGGTTCCGTATTCAGCTATTTAAAAGCATCATGCAAGGAGAAGAGGCTAAAAGTTCACTGGTGTCTTCCATGGAAATGATATACCAGAAACAAGATGAATTTGATGTGGTGATCTTGATTCGAGGTGGAGGCTCTCAGGTTGATTTGGATTGTTTTGATAGCTATGAGGTAGCCCATAAGTTGGCCCACAGCCCTTTACCGGTACTAACAGGCATTGGGCATGAACGCGACGAGACCATAGTAGATATGGTAGCCCATACTCGCCTCAATACACCTACTGCGGTGGCTGAATTCTTGCTTTCTGGCATGAAAGCATTTGATCAACAGATGGATCACTTAAGTCAAAGACTTCGATTGGCTGTAGTAAATCAGTTAAGGTTGCAAAATAATCACTTGATTCGACTAGGAGGAAGGTTGGACCATAAGTCCAAGTCGTTGATTCAACATTTGGCCCACAAACATGATCTATTGTCTCAGAGGTTGAAAATGGCCGCAGAGAATCATGTACATGATATGAAAAAGAAGTTGGATTCTTATCAGGAGTTCTTGGTCACTTACCCCTTCAGAATACTAAACCAAGAGCAACGATTGGTGTCGTCATTAGCCAGTAAAATAGCGCTTGCCAACCCCCAGCGTATTTTAGAAAGAGGGTTTACCCTTACTTACAAAAATGGCAAAGTGTTAAAAGCAGGAGAAAGAGTGGTGCCCGGAGATAACATTGTTACTAAAACAAAAGAACAAAGTATAAACAGTACCGTATCCAGTGTAAAAGATGAGTGACGAGAAAATAAAATATAAAGAAGCCTTACAAAAGATAGAACAACTTGTTTCACAAATCGAAGGTGAAGACCCTGACGTGGATAACCTTTCCGAAATGGTTAAAGAGGCATTGGCCTTGTTAAAATATTGCAAGGAACATTTAAAGCAAACCGAGGATGACCTAAATCAGTCTCTTCAGGATTTGGAGTAATCATTTTCGCAGACTAATTTATTCTCAAGTAGGAGGGTCCAATAATAAGCTTCGCAACGGTACTTGAAATGTGTCCATGATTGACCCGATAGTTTGTTTAACCAGCTTTTTTGAAAGGCTGTAATCAAACCTGCCTGGAAGAAATAGTAATTATCGAAGTGTGTTTTTAAATTGTCCGGTAGTGGTATCGGTTCGGTTATGACACCTATTCTTGCCGCTGCAGTACGAATCAAAACCCGGTCCATAAAACACCGTTGACTAATATCAAATCCGCCAATAGCCTCTTTTAGGAGTGCCCGTAACCCGCGTAGTTCACTCACGTCAAATTTGCCAACCAATCTGGATAGATGATATAAGATCACTGCTGGGTTTCCATAATTAGGGGAAACCTCAAAGGGTCGAATGAGATAGTCTTTTCGTGTCAGTACTAGGGTCAAAAACTGGACTGAGTCTTGGGCGGACACAGACCATGGTAATTGATTCTGTAGTAAAAAATAGAGCACATTTGTAATAACACAAGCATCCATTTCTCTAAGCATCTTTTTGCCAAAGAAAGTAGGGAAGGCCCTTAAGTACGTATATTCACTAGGGGTCAAAGGAGAAACTTGCTGATCTATAGAGTAGTGATGCTCTAGCTTGTTGATCAGCCACCCGGTCTGTGCAGGATTAAAGTTATTAGTAAGGTGCACCAAACAGCTATCGTCAGCATCATCGGGAATGGCAAATCTACTAAAACGATGAAAGAAGTACCCAAAGGGAAAATGAAAAGAAGGATTGGTTTGCCAAAAATTAAAGGAACCTTCTCCTTTCCAATGTTGGTAAGAGGGTTGATTTTGCTGTACCCCTTTTATTATTTCAGACGCGAGATTCTTTTGTGAACCTTGCAAGAATAGTTTGTTTAAAGTAAATGCAATAAGGGTACTAAAGAAAATGTTGTTGTCTTCTCTTTTATAAAAGCAGTTTTTATGAATCCTTTGAGAGGGGAAGAGGCCTGCCTTATATTGGTGGGAGCCAACGGACTGTAAGGTTTTAATCTTTTGAAGAATCTCCTCAGGTGACATATCATTTGGTGTCAATAATAAGCTTGGTTCCGTTCCAACGAAAATCACGATGGCCAGCTCCTCCAAGATAGTTTGTAGTGGATGAATGATGCAAATAGTTTGCCTCTCCGGACAGTAATTGTAAGCCTATTTTGCTAAGGGTCAAGGTAGAGTTGACATTTAGGGCCACATGTAAGTCATGAATCATTTCCAAGTATTGAAAATCGCCAAATCCCCAAGCTCCCTGATTAATTAATAATTCCCTCATTAAAGACCTTTTTGTGGGTTCGTGGTCGGCAACTAGCTCTAAGATAATTTGTTGTAAGGCGCTCAAACCATTTTTGACCGAAGGGAAACGAGACCAATGAAGCAACTGAGCCTTATCCCAAAAGGGAAAGATCGCTGGCACAGTAGATGTCACAGCAACATGTGGTTCATTACTACAATACCAAGTCCAAATGCTTTGGGCAAAGTCCAAGTCATTTCGAGACAACAGTTGTGCTTGATCTAGTAAAGTGGGATAATCTTTGGAATGTAATTGTCCTAGACCTCTGAAATCCTCTATGCCGGGGAACCTATCGATACAGACCAACATTAAACTCACTTCGGATTTTAATTGAGAGGATATCCAGGCCAATAACCCCATCATGTTGATCTGACAAAAAAGGTCATGCTCAAACCACAAGGTAATTTGCTGGTAACTACTCAACGATTTTAACTTATCGAATTCGGCTACCACTAATTGCTCATAGGTAGGGTGATTGGCGGAGGGGAGTAGTTTGTTCTGTTGGTTTAAGAAATAAGTGCTTCTCAATTTCCAGAATGCTGCCGTTCCTATATCAAAGGTAACAGGTCCCATGACTAAAGCCTCATTCCATACTACCAAGTCGCCAGGGATGCCAGATCTTCTAAAATTTACCGCGGTACCTTCTCCATTTACGATGTGGAGTTGTGCCATATTTTATTTCGATGTTACTTTAAAATTACACCATTTAAAGCACAAATCGATAGGTAAACTTGAGTAGTAAAATGTTGTGTGCTTTACTATCTGGATCCAGAAAATTACGGATTGATTCGGAGAAAGAAAAACGATCAGTTTGAGGATCATCGGTGAGCTCCTTATTCCATACAAGAAATAAGGTCGACCCCGGTTTGTATTCCCAGCGCATAACCAGGTTACTCCGGAATTGTAAAAAATCAAAGTCAGGATTTTCCACGGTAAAATCTGCGGTACCATCTTGATTTTGATCGATAGCGTATTCATCCGCGGTGGCGTCATAGCTAATTTCATCCTCAGAGAACGTGGTAAAACGATTCTCGTAGCGATCGTTTAAGGGGTCGGCGATCTCTTTAAACTCAGAATAAGTGCCCTTGGAAACAAAAGGCTGTCCATAATATTGTATGGAGAGATTCGGTCGTATACTGTAGTTCATCCTTATGGATACGCTAGCCGTATTTTGTTCTATTTTGGCAGTAATATATTTTATGTTATCTCCGATCTCTGCCGTAGTAACATATTGTTGCCGGTCTTTGCTTTTTTCATAGAAAGGTTCTAGAGAAATCCTGAGAGCGTTAATTGGTTGGAAGTTAATTCCCATGGATACACCATGACCCCGAAGAAATCCTTGATTACCCCAGAAAATCCAGGGGTTGGCGTTAACGGTCAATTTTTTACGCTCATCCGATCCAATCCATATCCAATAATTGGCATTGCCGGGGTACTTAATGGCAGGCCCTCCACGTAAATCGGCCGTGGAGACTCTAGCGCTACGTACCGTGGATCCTGTACTCAAAGACCAGTAATTTTTAAATTGGGCATGTGTGTTTATATTTCCACCGACCCGTGTACTGGTACCACTAAAGTTCCAATCTGAAAATTGATTAAAGTTAATCCGCCACCTACGAAAGGTGTTAGTCGGTTTGAGAATACGATAGCTCATCCAAGCCCATTGGTTAATTAAATCGCTGCTTCGGCTAAATCCCGCATCGTTCAGTGCCAGACCCGGCGATCTCCAGGTAGCACCAGTCTCAAATTGGATCTTGCCATTTCCTCCTTTGCCTACTTTCAACATACCACCGGTTCCGGATAAAGAGGTACGGGTCGAATCCACTTCCAGATGGTCGGCATCAGGACGCTGGAAAAACCTTTCGCTATTCGTTTGTGTATCTAAAATGGCTTGGGCGGTTCCTTGGACTCTGCTCATGGAGAAATTACCGGCCACGTAGTAGGTGCGCTCTTTCCAGTTATGCAGGAAATCTATTCCACCGCTATAGGCTGACTTATGTAGAAATTCCAAACTTGCGTCATCCAGGTTGCGATTGGTGGCTGTAAACATGGCCCCTACCTGAGTATTCCCTTCGTTAAAATCTTGCTGTACCCTACTTACGAAGTAATTTGTTAATGGCTCCACGATCACTTTTCTACGATCTCCTTCCAAATCAATGGTGGCCATTTCCTCGTCGGTGACTGTTTCAACGATACCAATTGAAAGCCCTTTTTTTGTCTTCCCTGTAAGTTTCAAAGCACCTAAGATGGAAGTACTTTGCGGCCTATCAATAAATTCGTTGTCCTCAAGTTCGGGATAGTATTGAGGGCTCCGGCCAATACGTCTAGAGTGAAACAATCGATCTCGAGAAAAGCTTCCGCCCCAAGCCGACCGTGTTAAATTGTAGTTGAGAATGTTTCTGCCTTCTACAAAAAAGGGACGCCGTTCATTAAAAAAGATTTCAAATGCCGATAAATTTACTTGAGAAGGGTCGGCTTCCACTTGCCCAAAATCCGGGTTGATAGTAAAGTCCAGGGTGAGATTACTGGTAATCCCAATTTTTCCATCAACTCCTACCGCTAGAGATTCGTCTTTGCCCGTAGCAAATGGGTTGCCATCCTCTCTTTCAAAACGTTCCATCTTCGCCAGGGTATACGGGGCGATCTCCAATTGTTTTTGTGGTTTTATGCCGCTGATTCCATGAAGCTCTCCGAAGAGGTGTACCCAACCTGGCGCGTCATTTGGCACATGCTGCCAGGTAGATCGCTCTTCTTTCCTAAAAAAGCGTCGGGTCATTTGCAACCCCCAAACATGATGTTCTTTGTTGCCAAACCGCAATTGACTTAAAGGTATTCTTGCTTCGCCCGTCCACCCGTCTTGATCGATGGAGGTCTTGGCAAACCAAATTGGGTCCCAGCTACTGTCCCAGTTGTTGCCATTGTTGGTAACTGCTTCGTCTCCAATTACTCCAGAGGCACTTAGTGTAAAAGAAAAAGCCGTTAAATGATCAAAATAGCTATCAATGTTTATTTCCACCCAATCTCCTTCAAATCCATCACGCCGCGACATGCGGCGCACAATCTTTTCCGGATCTTTATCGTAGCATTTAAAAGCGATGTAAAGGTTCTTGTCGTCGTAGAGGATTTTGAAAGTGGTAGGTTCTTCGGGAGCTTCGCCACTGTTGGGTTGCCATTGTACGAAGTCGCCTCCCCATGCTACTTGCTCCCAAGCGGAGTCTTGAATGGTACCATCTATGGTTGGTGGGGTACCCTCAATGCGCGCGGTGGTGTAAATTTTTTTTTCGGGCTGTTTCTTGTCTTGAGCCAATAAAGGAAAATTACTGGATAATAAAATTACCAGTAGGTAGAGGTGTAGGTTTTTCACAGTTGGTCAGGTTTCAATGGTTTTTACGTGAATCAGGATCTTGTAGTATATCAAATGGAAGTTTTTTGCAACATATCCCCCAGAATGGGTTATTAAATAATGCTCCTTTTGCCGTAATTGGTTGACTAAAAGAGTCGATAGAAGGATATTAGTTGCATGTTTTATAAAAAATAATTTACCCCCACTACAACTTTTTACGAAATTCTTCGTAGATAATTTGTAATACGAAATACTTCGTATATCTTCGCAATTGTAGAACCAAAATGATTATGAACAAAAAATTGCCAAAACCAACGGAGGGAGAATTGGAAGTGTTGCGCATCATCTGGCAACAAGGGTCAAGTACTGTAAGACAAGTGAATGACGCGTTAAGTTTATTTAAGGAAGTAGGGTACACCACTACTTTGAAGATTATGCAGATCATGTCAGAGAAAGGTTTACTAACACGTGATACCACTGGTAAGACTCACGTATACCATGCCGCGGTAAGTCAAGAAAAAACTCAGCAACAATTGGTTACCAAGTTAATGGACTCCGCTTTTGGAGGATCAGCCATGGCCTTAGTAATGCAGGCACTGGGTAATAAAAAGTCTACCGCTAAAGAAATTAAAGAAATAAGAGAGTTCTTGGATCAACTAGAAGGAGGTAAAAAATGAATGGATCAAATCTTATATCGGACGAATTAATCTATGCTATTGGTAGTACTTTGGTGCATTCACTTTGGCAGGGTGCCATCATAGGCCTGGTGCTTTTCATATGCCTCAGGTTGGTGCCAAAAAAGAATGCTCAGCTGAAGTATTGGTTGGCCATTACCGCCCTAACGGGAATTGTTTTTTGGACAGGTTACACCCTAAAAGAACAAGTTATTCCCATAATTACGAATACTCCAGTCACCACTGCTACCAGTATTCAGTCTGTGGTGATTAGCCCTAATATCCAAGAGGTTGCCGCACACAGACTTCCTATAGTACAGGAATTCTTGCACCAAGCTGTAACGGCCCTACAACCTTACATGGGTTCCTTAGTGGTGTTGTGGCTGGTAGGGATGTTGCTTTTACTCGTACGCCTGCAAGGCAGCATGATATACCTTTCCAAATTAAGGAATACTAATATTCTGGAAGTTCCTAACGATTGGGAATGGCGTGTGAAAATCTTGGCCGTACAATTAGGAGTCACCCGATCCATCCGTTTGGTAGAATCCGGACTGGCGGAGATTCCCATGGTGATTGGACATATCAAACCTGTTATCCTTTTGCCAGTCGGTATGATAACGGGACTTCCGGTAAAAGAAGTAGAAGCGGTAATCGCTCATGAATTGGCGCATGTAAAGCGATACGATTACTTAATCAATATCGTACAAACTTTGATTGAGTCTGTCTTGTTCTTTAATCCTGTCGTATGGTGGGTAAGTTCCGTGATTCGCAAGCAAAGAGAACATTGCTGTGATGACTTAGCGGTAAAATGTTGTGGCAATCACATGATATATGCTCATGCTCTTACCAATTTGGGGGCCTGGTCTTTAAAGACACCCACTATGAGTATGGGTTTATTTAAAACCAAAGGAGAATTACTAAATAGAATTAAAAGGTTGGTATACCCACAAGCTCATAGCAGCGTGAAAGAAAAGCTGGTGCCAGCGGTAATTTTAATTCTTACTCTGGGTTGTTTAACCTGGTATTCACTTAGGGTTCAGGCACAGTTATCTCCTGATGAATCTAAGCGATTCCCCTTAATCACAGCGCCTTGGGAAACATTATCGGCAACTTTCGAATCGGGTTTTAAAAGCGATACTATTCCGGAGATAGAAGAAGTTGAACCAATCGAAGAAGTGGCACCTATTGAGGACATGGAAGAGGTGGAAGCGCTGGAACCTATGGAACCAGTGGAAGCTGCCGAAGAAATGGAGTGGGTAGATGGTGAGGCAGACTTCGATTTCCATTGGGATTTTGAAGGACTCAAAGATTTGGATATTGTAATTCCCGACATGCCTGATTTGGAGGAATTATCCCAAGTTATTGCAGACGTCAATGTTGTCGTGGACATTCCAGACATGGTTGTTGAGGACGTGTGGCCGGTTATAATGAATGATGCGATCCATATCAACCTAAACGATACTACCCGAGAAAAGATCCAGGAAGCATTGGAAGCGCATCAAAAAACTATGGAAATACATCGCGAAACCTGGGAGCGTGTACGTGTAGAACACGCCAAAGCTATAGAAAAGGCCAGAGAAAAACTGCAACATTCCATGCAAAATGGTCGCCCCGATGATCTTACTGATAAAGAATGGGAAGAAGTGAAACTGCAATTGAAAGAAGCGGAAGTGCAACTGGAGAAAGTAAAATTACAAACAGAGCACGCCCTTCGAGAAGCTTTGAGTCAAGAACAAACAGTAGTTGATGCTCAAACAGAGGCCATTGCCAGAGCCCATAGGAATTATGAACGCAGCAGTAGAGATCAGGCAAGGAGAGTTGAAAGAGCAGCTAGAGATAGAAGCATACGCGCTGATGTCCGTGTAAAGAGATTGGAAAAACGATCCGAGCGTCGTAGCAGCAATGAACTTCTACGAGATGCTCTGGTAGAGGACGGTCTGATAGCACACCATAAGTCCAACTTAAAATTGATCTTCAAGAAAGATATGATTAAGGTAAATGGTAAGAAATTGACTGGGGATCTCTACCTTAAATATCGATCCATCATTGATGATCGATTTGGGAAGGATAGTGCAGGAGAGTTGCATTATAGTCATGATGAAAAATAACCTAAACCCCGATACCATAAGTGTCGGGTTTTTTTTATATGATAAAATAGCGAAGGGCGAATAATACAGTTAATACATACATCATGGGATGAATTTCCCGGCCTTTCCCTCTTACGAGTTTTAACACAGTGTACAAAATGATACCCCAGGCAATGCCATTTGCAATGCTGTAAGAAAAGGGCATTACAATTACTACCAACATTGCCGGCAACAGTTCCTCCAGGTCGTCAAAATTTATTTTCTTTAACGAATCAAGCATCAAAACGCCCACCATAATTAAGATGGGACTGGTAGCAGCACTGGGAATCATTGCTGCAATTGGAGCAATGAAAATGGCCGCAAGAAACAACCCGGCGATTACCACAGCAGTAAGACCCGTGCGGCCTCCTGCGATTATGCCCGATCCACTTTCTATATAAGTAGTGACCGTAGAGGTGCCGAGCAAGGCTCCAACGGTAGTAGCCGCGGCATCTGCCATTAATGCCTGGTTAATCCTGGGCAGGTTGCCATCCTTATCTAGCATGTTGCCTTTGTCTGCGGTCCCTAACAAGGTGCCTATGGTATCAAAGAGATCCACTAAGGTGAAGGAAATAACCACCATGATTAGCGTAAAGAGCATACCAAGCAATCCTGTGTCAGGTCCTCGATTGAAAAGGCCTGCAAAATCAAGCTGAAGGAAAGTAGGTGCCAAGCTCAAATCTCCAAAATCAAACGTATTCGGGACTTGGGTAACGCCTAAGGGTATGCCAATCAAGGTGATCAACACAATGCCAATGAACATGGCCGTTTTTATTCGAAACAACATTAATACCGCCAGCAAAGCAAACCCTCCAATGGCTAATAATACGGCAGGGTCTTGCATGTTGCCAAGCTGCAATACTTGTGCCGGCGCTTCTAAAATCTGTGGGACCATGCCCGTTACATCCTCTCCTTTATATCCGAAAACAATATCCAAAATGGGCCCTTGGTTTACCCGGATAATGCCTGCATTGTTTAAGCCAATAAATGCGATAAACAGCCCAATTCCTGCCGGGATGGCATGTTTTATGGTAGCAGGAATGGCTTTTACGATGGCTGTTCTCGTTCCGGTCAGGGTTAGCACAATAAATAATACCCCAGAAATGAATACAATAGCTAGTGCTTGTTGCCAGGTATAACCCATGGTCATGACAATGCTAAAAACGAAAAAGGCATTTAACCCCATGCCCGGAGCCAAAGCAAAGGGGTAGTTGGCGTATAATCCCATAACTAAGGTCCCTACGGCGGCCGCAATACAAGTGGCAATTAATACACTTTGATAATCCATTCCTGCTTGGGCCAGCATAGAGGGGTTAACAAATATGATATAACACATAGTCAAGAAAGTGGTAACGCCAGCCATCATTTCCGTACGCACTGTTGTTTGATGCTCTTTTAATTGAAAGGCCATAGTTTCACGATTGACAAACTTATATTATTAAAGAAATGCAAAATGGTTTATAATTACAATATAAATCATATCAACACCAAGTGAACTTTAAACACCTCTGTATATTCTTTGGGCTTAGTGCGGTAGCCATCTCCTGCGTGGCCCAATCAACTACTGATATTAGCACACCACTCGATTCGAAAGAGGCTTATTTGAAAGCCAGACAAAACTTAGTGTCTCAAGATTATCAGGATCATTTTGCCCAGGATGTAACCTTGGACTCCCTGGAACAACGGCTGAACAGTAAGTTGATTCAGTTACGCGAAGCGATGACCCAGCGCTATAAAGAGCAACACTTCTTTCCTCCTGCCAGACATTTTACCCAAAGCAAAAGTCACATTGAAAACACAGACTTGTTCAAGATACTTCGAGAAATGCCCAAAGGGGGTATTCTCCATTTGCATGGGGCTGCCTCAGGAGATGCTCCATGGATAGTAGATAAGGTGCTGTCCACACCCAATGCTTATGTTTATTGGGATACCCCCAAAGAAAGACATGTAAAGGGCGAAATTCGTTTTTTCAATAAAAATGAAGCACCGCCAGGGTTTTCTCCTGCTTCTCAATTGAGTACGACAGTTGCAGGATTCGCAGATTCGTTGCAGCATATGCTTACTTTTGATGAGGCCATTGCTGGAGATTCTGTGGATATTTGGGGTGAGTTTGAGCAGGTGTTTAATCGGATTTACGGATTCATCAGTTACCAGCCCATGTTCGTACCCTATTTCAAAAGGGCATTTAAAAACTTAACGGACGACAGAATTCAACATGCAGAATTGCGAGGAATATTCAACCAGTTGTATGATTTGGAGCATGATTCGGGATATTACAACGCAGATTCTACCATTCAGTATTTCCAGCAAGCAGTGGCGGAAGTACAAAAAGAGGTCCCGGCATTTACCTTAAAAATCATTTACACGGACCTTCGTTTTCGTGATATTCAGTCCACACTTAAACAACTGGTTACCGCTTTTGAATTACGCAAACGTTATCCAAATTTTTTGATTGGCTATGACTTGGTGGCCGAAGAAGACGCCGGTCATAGTACGTTGTATTTTCTGGACAACTGGTTGCGGTTAGATTCTTTAGCCGGTATTTACGGCGTGGATATGCCGCTTTACTTACACGATGGTGAAAGTAATTGGGTTTCTATAGAGAACTTGTATGATGCTGTGTTGCTTGACAGCAAACGCATCGGGCACGGCTTCAATTTATTCCGATTCCCAAACCTAATAGAAGAAGTGAAAAGAAAGGATATTTGTTTGGAGGTAAATCCCATCAGCAATCAAATTTTGGGTTATGTAAGTGATTTACGTAATCATCCGGCAGCCACCTTGTTACGCCGTGGAGTGCCCTGTGTCATTAGCTCTGATGACCCCCTTATATTCGATTACAAGGGCCTCACTTATGACTTTTGGGAAGTGTTTCTCGCATGGGAGCTTGACTTGCCTTCATTAAAAAAACTGGCATCCAACAGCCTCCAATATAGTGGCTTAAGCCCTGAAGAAAAACAAGTGGCCATGGCACATTTTGATAGTGAATGGCATACATTCGTGACTAAAGCATTAAACGATTATTAAGACTATTATGAAAAACATACTGGCAGTACTTAGTACATTTTTGATAGGGGCCATGTCTTGTCAAGTGACCCCAGAAGAAGTGACTGTAGCAACAGAAAAGATTCCTATTAAAGTGGTGGTGGTAGCCATGTTTGAAAGAGGAAACGATACTGGGGATGGCCCTGGAGAGTTTCAATTATGGGTGGAACGGCTGCCGTTAAGTGATAGCCTACCTTTTGCTCAAGGTTATCGTCAATTGAGATTCAATGAGGAAAAAGGTGTGTTGGGTATGGTAACAGGGGTGGGGACCGCCAAAGCAGCGGCTTCGGTCATGGCTTTAGGTATGGATCCCAGATTTGATCTCAGTAAAGCCTATTGGGTTATTGCGGGCATTGCCGGTATTGACCCTGAGGATGCGTCAACCGGCTCGGCGGCTTGGGCGGAATGGTTGGTGGATGGCGACTTAGGGCATGAGATTGATCCCCGGGAAGCCCCGGAAGATTGGACTACAGGTTATATACCTCTGAGAAAATCTCAACCATATCAAGAGCCTCGTCCTACTAACAGCGAGGGAGCGGTGTACCAATTGAATCCAACCTTAGTCGATTGGGCCTATGAATTAACTAAGGACATACCTCTTATGGATAATGAAGAAATTCAGTCTATGCGGGCACAATATAGCGATCACCCTAATGCCCAGACCCCACCTCGGGTAATGAAAGGGGATCAATTAGCAGCTATGACTTATTGGCATGGAAAGTTAATGAACGATTGGGCCAATCAATGGACTACCTATTGGACAGGTGGTGCAGGAAACTTTGTCACCTCCGCCATGGAGGATACAGGGAGTTTGCAATCTTTGACATTTTTAGATCAAGCCGGAATGGTAGATGTCAACCGGGTATTGGTGCTGCGAACAGCCTCTAATTTTACTACTCAGCATGCTGGAAACAGTGCGGCGGAGAGTTTGGCAGGAGAGAAATTAAAAGGAGGTGGTTATTCTGCCTTTATACCAGCTATTGAAGCCGCTTACGGCGTGGGCAGTGTGGTAGTTAACGAATTGGTAGAAAACTGGGATCAATTTGAAACCCAAACTCCTACTCACTAGGGGGTTCATCATGAATTTGAGAATTCCACGATTCGAATCCCGTTTTTAAATGAAGATCCCTTTGTGGGAATGGAATTGAGATGTTGTTTTCTGTGAATTTCTTGAATATCGCGTAATACAATTGGCTTTTAAGCACATTGGGGCGATCTGTATATTCATATGTCCATACCCGTAGATTGAATATCAGTGCACTGTCACCATAATCTTTAAATAGGATATCCGGAGGCGGGTGTTTTAATACAGCATTGTTCTCTTTGGCTACCTCTAGCAACAACTTGCGAACGAGGCGTGGATTTTCTTTATACGCGACGCTAACTGGGTAGTTGAACCTGATACGTCGATCGTTGTGGCTCCAGTTAATAACCCTGGAGTTAATAAATTCCGAGTTTGGAATTATGATGGAGATGTTATCATTAGTTACCACTGTAGTGGCACGGGCCGCTATACGAACTACATCTCCGGATATATCTCCTACATCAATGCGATCACCTACTTTAATGGGCCTTTCAAAAAGAATGATCAATCCCGAAATAAAGTTGTTGGTGATTCCTTGTAATCCAAAACCGATACCAACACCCAAGGCACCTGCAATGAAACCCAAGGCACCTAAATCAATCCCCGCAGTGTCAACGATTACAAAAAATCCGATGGTGATAACCAGATACCTAAAAATGGTACCTATTGAGTCACTCACTCCCTTTTCAACATTGGAGCGATCTAATATGCGGTTTAAAACTAACTTCTGGATTTTATTGGTAACCCACACCAGCAGCAGTATGGAAATAAAGAAGATTAAGATACTGGTTAAACTGACGTCCTTATCGCCCAGAGTAAACAGCGTGCGAGTAAACAGATCGCGTATCAGTTCAAAGCCTGACCAAAATGCACTTTTGAAGATCTCGAACCACTCCATATTAGAAGTCTGAAAATAAGCAATTAAACCCTTTACTCATAATTTAATCTT
>JAJCYK010000350.1 GCA_029262935.1 Cytophagales bacterium
CAAGGAGACGGTACTTTTGCAGACGTAACCGAGCAAGCAGGAGTATTGAACTTCGGCTTGTCCCTAGGAGTAGTGGTGGGTGATTTTAATCAGGACAGTTGGGAGGACCTTTATGTTTCTAATGATTTTGCCAGCCCGGATTATTTTTATTTCAATAACGGCGATGGGACGTTCACTGAAAAGTCCTTGGAGAGCATGCAGCATACGGCATTTTTTGGAATGGGTATTGACGCGGGAGACCTAAACAATGATGGGCTCTTGGACTTGTTGCAAATGGACATGACACCGGAGGACAATCGTAGAAATAAAGCCAATATGGCTAGCATGGATCCTAACTCATTCTATGAAATGGTCAACTTGGGTATGCATCACCAATACATGCAAAATAGTGTACAACTCAACAAAGGCGTTAACGAAAAGGGATATCCTTCCTTTAGTGATGTGGCTAGAATTACCGGTATGGCCACTACCGATTGGAGTTGGGCAGGACTGTTTGTCGATTTGGATAACGACGGGTTGAAAGATGTTTTTATTACTAATGGCACGCGCAAGGACATCAATAATAAGGATTACTTTAGTGCTTTTGAAAAGGCGGGCTACGAAGAAAAATTAGCATTTGACTATGTAGAACTAAGCAAAAAGATACCACACGAACGGATTGATAATTATGCCTTCAAAAACAATGGAGCACTTTCCTTTACAAACGCAATAGAACCTTGGGGCTTGAGCTTTTCGGGTTTTTCCAATGGAGCGGCTTACGCGGATTTGGACAACGACGGGGATCTGGAAATCATTATTAACAACATTGATGATCCCTCAATGATATTTGAAAATCACAGCAGTGATCGCAAATTAAATAATTACCTAAGATTGCGCCTACAGGGTCCCGGTTCCAACCCTCAGGGGTTAGGCGCTGCCATCACCATAATATCTGCTGGCCAAACTCAACATCATCATCATACTTTAACTCGAGGGTTTCAATCATCTGTGGAGCCTATGGTACATTTCGGTTTAGGGAGTGACTCAGTGGTGTCGGAATTACTAGTCGTGTGGCCCAGTGGTCACAGGCAATTGCTTACTAATATAGAGACAAACCAAACTTTGGAAGTAAATTTCGAACAGGCAGACCCCACGCCTCCTGCAGTTGACAAAAAGAAACCTCAAATGTTTAAAGAGGTTACAGAAGCCTTGAATATCGATTATTTGCACCAAGAGAATCCTTATGACGACTTTCAGTACGAAGTATTGTTGCCGCACGTGTACTCTCGATTAGGACCAGGGGTAGCAGCTGGAGATGTTAACGGGGATGGGTTGGAAGACTTTTTTATAGGTGCTGCTATCAATCATAGTGGCGTACTGTACCTGCAAAATACCCATGGACAATTCGAGAAATCGCCATCACAACCTTGGTCAGAAGATTCAAACAGCGAGGACATGGGCGCTTCATTTTTTGATGCTGATGGAGACGAGGACTTGGACCTCTATATAGTTAGTGGAGGAAACGAATTTCGCATGGGATCACCCGAACTCCAGGATCGATTATACCTGAATGAGGGAAACGGACAGTTTAAAAAAGACGAGTTGGGCTTGCCTGAAATCTTAACCAGTGGCTCTCGAGTCAAACCGGGAGATTATGATGGAGACGGGGATATGGATTTATTTGTTGGCGGCCGCATTGAGCCTAGAGCCTATCCAAAACCCGCCAAGAGTTACATATTAAGAAACGACAGCAAGTCAGGTATTCCCAGTTTTACGGACGTTACCTCGGAGGTTGCTCCCATGTTGGAAACGGCCGGACTGGTCACTGACGCGGTTTGGGTAGATTATGATGAGGACGATCAGTTGGACTTGGTGCTTGTTGGAGAGTGGATGCCATTGACTTTTTTAAAAAACAACTCAGGTAATTTTCAAGACAAAACCACAGAGTATGGATTGTCGAAAACCACAGGATGGTGGTATAGCATCACCGCTGACGATTTCGATGCAGATGGAGATATGGATCTGGTTGCTGGTAATCTGGGACTGAATTATAAATATCAAGCCAATCCGGAGGAGTCGTTTGATGTCTATGCTTACGATTATGATAAGAATGGCAATTTGGATATCGTATTAGGTTATTATGAAGATGGAGTCCAATATCCGGTAAGAGGTAGGCAATGTTCATCACAACAAATTCCTGTTATCAAGCTTAAGTACGAGGATTATAACTCTTTCGCAGATGCCACGTTATCTGAAATTTATTCCGATCATGATTTGGAAGCTTCTTTACACTACCAGGCATATCATTTTGCAAGTAGTTACGTGGAAAACAAAGGTGGGGAGGTATTTGAATTGCATGCTTTGCCAAATCAGGTACAACTATCTAGCATCAATAGTATTTTAACGGACGATTTTAACGGTGACGGTCATCTTGATATGATAGTTGCCGGCAACATGTTTGGGGCAGAAGTAGAAACACCCAGAAATGATGGTGGTTTCGGAGACCTTTTAATAGGGGATGGTCAAGGTAATTTCAAAGTAGCGAGCGCTACGGAAAGTGGAATTTACTTACCATTTGATACCAAAGACCTCATCCAAATCGATGGGGTAGCAGGCACTCTTATCATCGCGGCCAACAATCAGAACCGTTTACAGGCACTAAGACTAATTTCCAAACCGTAATTCCTACTACATGCGCAGATTCCTAACTTGGGGGTTGTTAATCAGTCTTTCTTTATCATGTAATGCCCCGCAAGAAAACTCCCAGGAGACCATAACTTACCCCATGGAGGGTCATGGACTGACCGATGAAGCCTTGGCAAAAGCATATTGTGGTGCTTGCCATCTTTTCCCTGATCCTGGCCTATTAAGTAAATCCGTGTGGGAAGACAAAGTTTTGAAGGATATGGGGCGCAGGTTAGGGATAAGGTCAGCAGATTATGATCCGTTTTACCAGCGGTCTATGTACGATGCCTATGTCTTGCGCAATGCGAAGGTTTACCCTTTGGATACGCTGATATCCGAGAGTGACTGGCAACGAATTGTGGCATATTACCAAGAGCAAGCGCCTGAAGAGGTTATAGTTCAGGACCATCAGGACTCGGTTACTATTGGTTTACCCCATTTTCAAACCAAGATTTATAACAACTTACCCGCTGACCCGCTGTCTACTTTAGTAAAGTTCGACACCGCTTCTGGGTCAATTTATTGGGGAAATAGAAAAGGAGAATTCCTAGAAGTCGATGCCAATGGCCAGGTGATAAGGCAAATACAAATGAACTATGGGGTTTCAGCAATGGAACAATTTGAGTCTCAAGAGTATATTTTGACCATGGGGACTATGGACCCTACCGAGGAAGCCGTAGGACAATTGGTGCGCTATGACAGTGGTGGTTATAAAGGAAATTTACTTTTGCCAAAGCTACACCGCCCGGTACATTTGGCCATGGCTGATATGAACCAAGATGGTGCAATCGACATGGTCGTTTCACAATTTGGTGATCAGACCGGTCACTTTTCTTGGTTTGAGAAACAAGACACAGGGTACATAGAACACGTGATTAAAAAAGTGCCTGGAGTTATCAAGACGGAGGTAAGAGATTTCAACGATGATGGTCGTTTGGATATCATGGCATTGATGACCCAAGGAAATGAAGGCCTTTCTATTTTTTACCAACAAGCCAATGGTAGCTTTAAGGAGGCCCGGATCCAGCGCTTTCCGCCCGTATATGGTTCTAGTAGTTTTGAACTACTTGATTTCAATGGAGATGGAGCATTGGATATTTTGTACACTGCTGGTGATAATGCGGATTTTAGTTACTCTCTCAAGAAGTACCATGGCGTAAGAATCTTTATTAATCGAGGTGAAAATCAGTTTGAAGAATCACATTTCTATCCCATGTATGGTGCTATGAATGCTAAAGGGGGGGATTTTGACAACGATGGAGACATTGACATAGCGGTAATCAGCTTTTTCCCTGATCTGTCTAAATCCGGACCACAGGGATTCGTATACCTAGAAAATCAGGGAGATGAAACCTTCAAACCCTATACTTTTCCGGAGGCAGGAAATGGCCGCTGGTTAGTCATGGATGCCGCAGATTATGATCAAGATGGTGACTTGGACCTGGTACTTGGATCCTTACTTTTTAAGATACGCTCAGCACCAGCTGAACAAATTGAACGTTGGACCAGTAGCAATTATCAGATGATTCTTCTCGAAAATAGTACTAACCAATTGCCGTAAGTTCATTTTTCATGTGCTGGTAGGTATCTTTTATGCCGGAGTACAAATCGATACTGTGCTTCCATCCAAGACCACGTAACTTGTTAATATCTAGAAGCTTTCTTGGGGTGCCATCCGGATAGGAGGTGTTAAACACGACCTCACCCTGATAACCCACAACAGAGCCAATGGTAGTTGCTAAGGATTTTATGTTTAGGTCTTCTCCTGTCCCGATGTTAATTGGTTCTGGATGGTCGTAGTTGTCCATTAGAAAGCAACAAGCCGCGGCCAAATCATCAACATGCATGAATTCACGGCGCGCCTTACCGGTACCCCATATTTCAACAGTAGTATTTTTGTTTACTTTTGCTTCATGAAACTTTCTTAGCAGAGCAGGAAGCACATGGGAAGTTTTCAGGTCATAGTTGTCCCCAGGACCATACAGACTCGTTGGCATTACAGAAACAAAGTTATCACCGTACTGGTTGTGGTAGGATTGGCACATGGTGATACCAGCAATTTTGGCAATAGCATAGGGCAGATTGGTGGGTTCCAAAGGGCCTGAAAGTATGCTGTCCTCTGAAATCGGTTGCTTTGCTAGTTTCGGGTATATACAAGAAGACCCCAGAAACATCAGTTTATGCACCTTAGCCTCATGAGCACTATGTATAACATTACTTTGGATCATTAAGTTATCATAGATAAATTGGGCGGGGTACTGTTTATTGGCCAGAATTCCCCCTACTTTGGCTGCGGCTAAAAAGACAAAATCAGGCTTGACTTGATTTATATAACGGTTTACCTCCTGCGAGTCTCGAAGATCTAATTCTTTTGAACTACGTGTGATCAAGTTGGAAAACCCTGCGCTAACCAAATGCCTATGGAGTGCAGCACCTACCATTCCACGGTGTCCGGCAATGTATATGCGGTCGGTTTTATTCATAGTTATATAAGATCCGGTAAAGGACTGATTCCTGTCCAACCCCCATCAATAATTAACGTTTGTCCATTGATTTGTTTTGCTTGAGGGCTTAGAAGGAATTTGCAGGCAGCAGCAATGTCGTCGGTAGATGCGGCATGACCTGTCGGTATCAACTTACTCCATCCGTTGGCATATTCCG
>JAJCYK010000351.1 GCA_029262935.1 Cytophagales bacterium
AGAAGCTGCGCCAGATGATTGGTATACATATGCAAATTCAGCAGATCGTTGTATTCGCAAAAAAGTAAACTTATCAGAGGCCAAAGGATGGCTGGACAAGTCTTTAGATATCAAAGAGACACCTTACAACCTCGCTGTAACGGGAGATTATTACGAAATGAATAATCTACCAAGAAAAGCACTAGAGTTTTACGTGAAAAGTTTACGGGTAGGATTAGAACAAGATATTAACTACCAAGACATCGTTACTCATGAGAAGATGATGAAGGTGAGAAAAACCTTGCTTAAATCTTCTTCCTAGATCAACGTACTATTACCAGTTGGATTAAGGCACTCTTCGGAGGGCCTTTTTTTTGTGTTAGAGAGAATTATTCTGCTCACAATTGAATATTTTCGCCTATGCCTTTAACCACTCAAGCTTTTACCAAGGAGGAATTAGACACTATTAGGGCGGCCACACCGGGGGTCAAGCATGCGGTTCATTTCAATAACGCGGGAGCCTCCTTGATGCCTGTGCGAGTGGCTCAAAAGGTCATGGATTACCTCAACCATGAATTACTATATGGTGGTTATGAAACTGCAGAAAAATTCGCGAGTGAAATAGAGGAGGTATATCAAGTAATAGCCAACTACTTAAACTGCTCTGCTGGGGAGATAGCCATTACAGAAAATGCTACAGTCGCTTGGGGTCAAGCTTTTCAATCCATTCCTTTTCAAGCCGGTGATGTAATTTTAACTTCTATGGCAGAATATGCCAGTAATTACATTGCGTTTTTGCAACTCAAAAAACGCCTGGGAATAAGCATAGAACCGATACCAAACGATTCCCATGGACAGCTGGATGTGGAAGCACTTGAGGGTATGATTCATCCAAAAGTAAAACTAATCGCGGTTACTCACGTGCCCACCAACGGAGGTTTGGTAAATCCGGCGGCTCGGATCGGGGCCGTGGCCAGAAAGTACGACATCTGGTATTTATTGGATGCGTGCCAATCAGTCGGACAAATGCCTATTAATGTAAAAGAACTTGGGTGTGATTTTCTTTCTGCAACCAGTAGAAAGTTTTTGAGAGGGCCTCGTGGAGTGGGTTTTTTGTACGTCAACAAGCGTCGTTTGTCACAACTAGAGCCACCGGTACTGGACTTACATAGTGCAAGTTGGAAATCTTCAGAATCTTACGAAATGCGTGAGGATGCCCGTCGTTTCGAGAATTGGGAATTTAACTTGGCTGGAGTCGTGGGTATGTCTGAAGCTGTAAAATATGCTTTGGAATTGGGCCTGGACAGCATATGGGAACGAATACAGGTTCTAGGAAATCATTTACGGTCCTCGCTGTCGGATGTGCCTGGTATTGAGGTCCATGACCTGGGGCAGGAGAAATCGGGAATCGTTAGTTTTAATGGCCCCTTTCAGGCAATGGAGCTAAAACGTCACCTGTTTAAGGCCGGCTTCAACGTTTCAATAATCAGAGCTGATGGCACCTTGCTAGACATGAGTGATCGGCAGTTAAACTTTATGATTAGAGCTTCAGTTCATTACTACAACAATGAAGAAGAGATCAATCGATTCACAAATTTTTTAAGAAAAGCTCTTGTCGACTAAGGACCCTTTTGATATAAAACAACAAGCACATCAAATCTGTATGGATTGGGTGGTTGAGAAGATAGCGTTTGTCACGGAAGCCTTGAGAGAGACGACAGCGTCTGCAAATGCTGAGTCGAAAAGTAGTATGGGGGATAAATATGAGACTACTCAAGCCATGCTACATTTGGAGAAAGAGAAGCACCAAACACAATTGACCCAAGCCTTAGGTTTGAAAAAAGTATTGGATATGATCAATCCTAAGAAGGCCAATGACTCAGTAGATTTGGGCGCTTTACTGGAAACGGATCAGGGTTGGTATTACATTTCGGTAGGAGCTGGTAAATTACCAATTGTGGGTACGGACGTGATATCCATATCCCCAGTGGCCCCATTGGCACAACAATTCAAGTTTTGCAAATTAGGCTCCCAAGTGGAATTTAATAGTCGGACTTATCGATTAATGGCTATCTACTAATCTTTTAAGAATTGATCATACCATAAAACGTAGCGTTCGAATCGATCTTTAATAAAGGAAGGTCTGCGAATGCCATGATGTTCGCCAGGATAAACCACCAACTGGGTAGTGATTCCCAATCTCTTTAATGATTGATAAAGTTGCTCAGAGTTCATAATGGGGACATTCCAATCTTTTTCTCCTCCCATGATTAATGTAGGCGTGACGATCTTTTCCACTTGATTAAAAGGAGAGAGTTTTTCCCAAAGTGCTCTATTTTTCCACGGTAGTCCTAGCTCCACTTCCCAAGCGTACTGATAATGATCGTGACCATAATTTGCAGCATATAGCACTAAGGAGGCCCCGCTTATAGCGGCCTTAAACCGATCGGTTTTGGTAATTACGTAGTTTGTAAGAATACCACCATAAGACCATCCTCCTACACCTAAGCGATCTGGATCAGCATATCCCTTTTGAATGGCGTGGTCAATACCGGCAACAACATCTTCATAATCTTTGTTTCCCCAATCCTGATATATGCCAAGAGAAAACTCTTGACCGTATCCGGAGCTACCCCGGGGATTGGTTAGTACCACCAAATAGCCTTGAGTAGCTAATAATTGCGCCTCAAATCGATACGAGAAATCGTATTGCGCGATTGGCCCTCCATGAATTCTTAAAATTGTTGGTAACTTTTTACCACTTTCATAATCTGGTGGAAAAAAGAAAAACCCTTCCACTTCGGTACCATCTTTACTGGGGAAAGTAACATTTTCCACTCTCGCCATTTTTATGCTATCCAATAGTTTTTGATTGGTATAGGTAATTTGTGTCCAGTCGCCTTTGTCAAAAGAGAATACTTCTGCGGGTAACGTGGGGTTACTAATTAAGGCCGCTATTTGACCGTTTCTGCCCATATGAGGGTTACGCAAAGAAAAGCCACCGGATGACAGATAATTTAAGCGCTCCTTTTTTAAATCCCATTGTACCAAATGCCGTTCGCCACTGTTTTCAATATTGCCATAAACTGAGCGTCCATCTAAAGCAAAGAACGGATTAACTATGTTGCGATCCGGAGAGTTTTTCATTAATCTTGGATTACCTCCAGCAGCAGGTATCACCGCTAAATGTTGGGTGGCGTACCAAAATATTTCAGGCTGAGTCCCCGTTTCATACACGATACTTGAGCCATCAGGACTCCAAGAGGGAGAAGTATCAATACCTGGATTTGTAGTCAACTGGCGCAAGCCGCTGCCATTTATATTCAATATCCAAAGGTCTGTATTGCGATTTCCATCAGGGTTATCCGTGCGATTACTGACAAAAGCGATTTGCTTCCCATCGGGACTCCAAGCAGGCTCTAGGTCGTCATATGGCCCAAAAGTAAGCTGTTTGGGTAGCGTATCTCCGGGGGCTTGTATATAGAAATGATGGTAAAGCGTATCTAGATATCCCGCATAATCACGTTTAAATTGCAATCGGCTAA
>JAJCYK010000352.1 GCA_029262935.1 Cytophagales bacterium
CAATGGTTTCAAGTCTACCTTTGATTTGGCCTCCTTCAGATCACCTTCGGTGATTTCTTCAATGGAAATTCGTTGTTCATTAATATGCTGCTGCCTCAACTGCAGCGTGCGATAATGATCGGTCTGATCTTTAATGAAACAGACATAATGTATTTCTTTTTGGGACAATTCTTTTTTAACTGAAATATCGTAATGTCCTGGTTGTGGCTCTTCCCAATTGACGCAAGGGTAGGTTATCTGTTGGCCAGGACGCATCTCAGACCAGGTATTCTTAGAGCTTTGTAAAAAAGGGATTTTGTCAAATTGAGATTCTTCATTTGATACCAAATACTGATATTTGTCGCTGGCATCCATACAATAACCTTGTTCATTGAATACCACACAGTCGGTGTTGTTGGGAAGTTTAATTGGCATATCGTTAAATAAATTAATTTGGAATAACTTAAATAATTCTAGCGCTGGTGGAGGAAAGGTAGAGAAGCATTACACCAATTGTTGAACAATTCGATAAGAAGAGGACTTTAAAAGATCAAGCTAGGTAGATCGAAGATAAAGTAGTTTTATAAACATGGAGACTACAAAATAATCGCAGTTGGGTTTGATAAACTCTGTAGCAAATAGGTACCTTATCTTTATGAAATTCGTAGTGAAACACAGGACAGATATTCTACAGGCTTTGTCAAAGCATCAAATGGAAGTGTCGCAGGTGTCATTTGTCAAAAGAAGAGGGCGGATCATGGTGAATCATGTTTTAACAGGCCAAAGTTTTTCCTATTTGCGAAAAAAGGAAACCACCTTGGACCCGGTCGACAAACAATGGAAGCATGCTGAGTGGTTTAAAATAAAAAGCAACGATTCTAAAGAGACAGATGTAACCAACTGGGAGCAAGTGATGCTGGCCTTTGATCAGTGGTTGGTAAATATATAATTTTCAGTATATATTGAAAAATACGAAACATAGTAGTATCTTAACCGTATGAAATATCAGGAAGCAAAAGAAAAGTTCATAGAGGCTTGGGGAACACTAGGATCCAGTTGGGGAATCAATCGCACCATGGCTCAAATTCATGCCTTATTACTAATCCATCCAAAAGCACTAACGGCGGACGAAATTATGGAGGAGCTAAAGATATCTAGAGGTAATGCTAACATGAGCATCCGAGCCTTAGTGGACTGGGGTATTGTAACTAAAAGAAGTAAAATAGGAGAACGCAAAGAGTATTTCGGAGCAAAAAAGGACATTTGGGAATTGGCCAGACAGGTTTCTAGGGAACGTCAACGACGGGAAATTAGCCCAATATTATCCGTTTTGGAAGAAGTTAGAAATGTAGAAGAGGGATCCCAGGAAAACTTGAAGGAGTTTAAAGAAGTAACCACCAACATAATGTCTTTCACCCAGCAGGTGGATGGTATGTTGAACAAGTTTGTATCGTCGGATCAAAATTGGTTTTATAAATCAGTCCTGCGCCTGACTAAGTAAATTTTTTTTAATTCCAACTTTCATTAAAAATTGAAAAAAATGAAAAACAGAACAAAGTGTTATGAACGTCCTAAAAATCACCTGATCCAAGTCTTACATCAAAGTGAAATTATAGACTACTATCAAGAAGCAGGGCCTGATTATGGTACTTGGAGTCCTGGATTTAACATGCACTTCGGTCTATACGAAAGAGGATTAAATCCTTTTAACCTGGAAAGCCTTTTAGAAAACATGACATTGACCGTTTTAGATCAGTTGGGCTTAAATCCGCAAGATCAAATTAGTTTAGTGGATTTAGGCTGCGGATTGGGGGCTTCCTTGCGCACTATCGCCAACAAATACCCGCAATGGAGGTTACAAGGTTTCACTATTGTACCCTGGCAGGTCCAACAGGCCCAAAGATTAAATGAGGCTTGCCCAAACATAAGCATTACAGAACGCGATTATTGTGATACTAAGTTACCTTCCAATTCTGTGGATGCTGTGATTGCTTTGGAAAGTGCTTGTTATGCGCAAGGACCAGGGAAAGCGGACCTAATTAAAGAGATGTATCGCATTTTAAAACCCGGCGGAAAAATGATTATTGCGGACGGTTTTATTAAATCCCCCAAACCTTTAACCGGATGGAAACTAAGTGTATATAAATCCCTTTGTAATTCCTGGGCACTAAAGGAATTGCCCAATGTAGCCCATGTTTACTCAGCCCTGATCATTAGTGGGTTTAGACAAGTGGCCATGAAAGACGTTTCTTGGAGCGTGGCGCCTTCTGTAGCTCATGTACCCTTTAAAGTTTTACGCTTTTTAATAAAGGAATTGTTCTTTGGCAACAAGCCCATGACAAAGGCCCGTTGGGACAATCTAAGATCACCACTGCTCACGATGATACTGGGTTTAGCCCGCAATGATTTTGGGTACTATCTGATGTCAGGTTTAAAACCAAAACCTCTCAAAGATGTAGATTCAAGTGCCTATAAGGTTCCAGGTAGTTAAATTGAGGCTTAAACGATTCTCAAACTCGTTAAGTAATAACCATTTATCACTAATTTTACCATTCATCACAAAACCGGGATTAGCAGGTGACTTACTGCGTAAAGATAACTAGTCACCTTTTTGGGAATATCAATTGAAGGACACAAATAAATGGTTTCCATTTCCCTATGTTTTAGGGATAGCCTTATTACTCACCACAGTAGTGGCGTTCCAAAACTACCTATTATCATTTGTGTCTTTGGATAAACCGCAATGGAATCCCAGTAATCATCTACTCTATCCGCTAGTCAATTTCGGATTTTGGTCTTTTCTAAGTCCAATTGTATGGAAGCTGGTGAAACAATACCGCCCGGTACCAGGACCTATGGGGCGCAGGATCATGTTTTGGATACTGGGAGGAATTGGCTTGGCGGTGGCCCATGAATCGATTACCAACGTGTTGTTCTATGGGATAAAATATTTGGCATTTGATATGCAATTCTCTAGAGATTTTGCGCAGAGATTACTGCATATGATGGCAGTTAGCCTCTTTTCAAGATTTCTTGAATATTGGATGATCTTTTTTGGCTTGATGGTGTGGGGATACTACAAGGCGTTTCAAAAGCAGAAACAAAAGCTATCAGAAATAAAAGGGGAACTGCTAGAAGCTAAACTTGAAGCGCTTAAGGCACAATTACACCCGCATTTTTTGTTCAACACCTTAAACAGTGTCAGCGCACTCATGACTACTGACGTTTCCGGGGCACAAAAGGTCTTGTCGAATCTGGGAAGGTTGTTGCGTAGTTTATTTCATCAAGATGGGGAACACCTGGTTTCGTTCGAAGAAGAACTGGAATACATAAGATACTATTTGGAAATTGAACAAGCCCGCTTTAGCGATCGATTGGAAGTAAGTTATCGGATTGATCCCGCTACCAAAGCAGCACTGGTGCCAAAATTATTACTCCAGCCATTGGTTGAGAATGCATTAATTCATGGCATTGGTAAAAGTGAAGAGGGGGGTAAAATTACCATTGTTAGCAAGTTGGAGGAGCCCTATCTTTTTATATTGGTAGTGGACAACGGCGTGGGGATGAAGGAAGTAGATAAAATTTGGGAATATGCAGGAGTGGGGTTAAATAACACTCGAGAACGACTCAGTCAATTGTACGGAGACAGCCAAAGTATCAGGATAAACTCTATCCCGAACCAAGAATTTAAAGTGGAGATCCAAATCTTATTTGAAAGAAACTGATGGTATTGAAGACCATAATAGTGGACGATGAACCTTTGGCCCGTACCAGGATCAGACAGCTATTGGTTGCTGATAACGACATTCAGATTGTGGGAGAGGCGCGTAATGGTAAAGAGGCCAATAAGCTCATTGCCTCCGACCACCCGGATTTGCTATTTCTTGATATTCAAATGCCTGATTACGATGGATTTAGTGTATTGTCCCAAATAAAAACTGCCAGATGCCCGGTAACCATTTTTGTAACCGCATATGACCAGTTTGCTATTCAAGCGTTTGAAATTAATGCATTGGATTATCTTTTAAAACCCTTTGACGATGAGCGGTTCTTTAAGGCACTTGACGTGGCCAAGGACCAGGTTAGGCTAAAGCAGTTTTCAAAACTCAGTAGAGACCTAAAGGACTTAGTGGCTTCTTATGAATGGGAGCAACAGCAACACCCTTTAACCATTCCCATCAAACAGAATGGCATTATAGAGAACATCAGGATCAACGACATCTTTTGGATAGAAGCTGAAGGGAACTATGTAAAAATTCAATTGAAGGATCGCTGGTATTTGTATCGAAGCACGCTTACGCACCTCACTAATAAATTGCAGCAGTTTGAGTTTCTCAGAATACACCGGGGATTACTAGTTAATACGCAATACTTGAACAAGGTAGTTTACCAACAAAATAATGAGTACCTCTTTTCTTTTTGCAACGGAACTCAACACACTTCCAGTAGGTCCTACAAAAACTCAATTGCACGCTACTTGCAAGATTGTTCCAACGGCTCGTAACATTTATTGCAGCTAGTCACAAAGTTTCCTCCCCCATGAGCTGTGCTCCGTTAGAACAAGTGTATTTAAACCACCAGCACAATGAAACTGATATTAACAGTGATAATGGTTCTGCTGATGCCCACCACATTTCAAGGAGTAGAACCTAAGGAGCCCATTATAGTTACCCTAAAACCTGTCGAGGAAGCCGTGGCTGTTTCCTTCTTCATCAAAGTCGAAACTGCAGCACCATTGATCGTGCGTATTAGAAATCGAGATCATCAGGCACTCTTTCAACAATCGTATAATGGCTCTAAGAACTATCGAGGAGTGTTTAACCTAGAAAACTTAAGAGACGGGGTATATTATTTTGAAGTCCGTCAAAGAGAACATGTTTTTCAAACCGAAATAAACCTCCAAGAGAAATCTGAAAGATATGTAGTACTGGGTAAGTAAACGCATACTGACCCATCCATAATTCCATAGGTGACCAAAGCCCCGTATATTTTTAGTTCTGAGACTAAAGATGTATTGGGGCTTTGTCTATTCTGCCAAACTAGTATCCCAAGTACTTGAGGCCCCGGACGGTGATTTTTTAAATATTCTCAACGATTTTGGCCTTTTTCGCGTAGTTTAAAGCGCTACCTAAAACCAAAATATAAGCCATGGACCAAGAGCTTTCAACAGAGTACCTTAAGCTAACCGTTAACTATATGGAAGAGTATTTAACGGGACTTAAAAAAAGACGAGTTGCACCGACTTCTGAACAAGTTGATGCCCTGGAAATATTTAATACGGACTTACCCGTTCAAGGAGAAGATTCCACCCAAGTATTGGAAAAGTTGCACCATTATGGTTCGCCGGCAACGGTCGGTACTGCTGGAGGAAGATACTTTGGCTATGTAATAGGCGGTACTTTGCCGGCTGCTTTAGGCGCATATTGTTTAGCTGGTGCCTGGGATCAATGCGCAGGTTTGCAGGTCTTGTCACCAACTGCGGAAAAACTGGAGGTGGTGGCCGGGAGCTGGCTCAGAGACCTCTTATCCTTACCTGATTCTGCAGGCACAGGCTTTGTCACAGGTGCTACCATGGCCAACTTTACAGGACTGGCGGCAGCCCGTCACGCCATTCTGAAGGATTTGGGCTGGAATGTTGAAACCCAAGGATTGTATGGGGCTCCTGAAATTAAGGTTATCGTAGGGGAGGAGGTTCATGTAAGTGTTTTGAAGGCCCTGTCTTTACTGGGATTTGGCAGCGAAAGGGTAATACGCATACCAGCGGATGATCAAGGTCGTATGCAAGCCGAAGTGTTTGATCTGGATGAGTCCCCAACTATAGTCTGTTTACAAGCTGGAAACGTAGACAGTGGCGGTGTTGATCCCATGCATCTGATTATTCCCAAAGCAAAGTCCAAGGGAGCCTGGGTACATATAGATGGGGCTTTTGGGTTGTGGGCTGCAGCCTCCCCAAAGTATGCACATTTAGTGGAAGGTGTGTCCTTAGCGGATTCCTGGGCGGTTGATTTGCACAAATGGCTAAATGTGCCCTATGACAGCGGTGTAGTTATCTGCAAGAACCCGGAACATCTTCGAGCCTCCATGTCAGTCAATGCGGCATATTTGCCGCCTCCAGGGGCACAAGGACCTTATCAATATACGCCTGGCATGTCTCGACGTGCCCGCGGTACGGAAGCGTACGCCGCACTGCTCTCATTAGGTAAATCCGGGGTAGCTGCGTTAATTGAAGAAGGATGCCGACATGCAAAAAGATTCGCTGAAGCACTAAGTGAAGCAGGTTATGAAATACTAAATGATGTGGTGCTAAATCAAGTTTTGGTCAATTTTGGCCCACACACGGACGCAATTATGGAGCATCTGCAACAGGAAGGTACCTGCTGGGTGGCGGGCACTCTTTGGCAAGGGAAAAAGGCCATGCGAATTAGTGTCAGTTGCTGGGCCACCACGGACGAAGACGTTACCCATACACTTGAGGCCATGATTCGGACTGC
>JAJCYK010000353.1 GCA_029262935.1 Cytophagales bacterium
GATAGAGGCGTTTTTTTTATAATTTTAAGCAAAATTGAAAAAAAATAGCATTTAACAAATTTAAATTAAAATATATTTTTGCCATGTTTATCAGAAATTATTTAACTGATAGTTATTAACTTTTTAAATTTCATACTACAAGTGTTGTTCTTCGAATTAATTCCTCCTTCATGTCATTAATAAAGCGATCCATTTCGTCTATCTCATCGGTTTCACCATCGCTATCATCGTCGACGAAATTTGGCCGATCAACGTATCGGGGAATTCCTTTCTCAGTTTGTCGCTGGATATAAGTTTCTGATATTTTCCATCCGTACCCAATCGGGCTATTTCCATTGCCACTATTGTAATTTAGAGATAGGCTCGGAGCATGGCCATTCGTACCGGGAGGAACCGTTAAAGAAATGTTGTATTTAACGGTTCCCGTATTGAGAGATTTTACGTAAATGGTGGCTCCTAGTAATGACTCCCCACGTCCTCTATCGGATATATTTCCGCTAATTGTGTATCTATTCTGGCCACTTAGCGAAAGCCCCAAACCAAACCAAATAAAGATTAACACCAAAAGATACTGCCTCATAAATATGCGTTAAGTTGATTGCTAGACCCAACGAGGCACCGGTCAACAACGGTTGGTTAGGGTAATAAATAAACTGACTTAATCTTATACTGATAAATTATTGATCGTTTGTAATGGCTTAATAATTTGTTTAACTTTTGCACATAACCATCTGTGTATCAATTTAGTGATATGCTTGTAATCAACTTATCTAATTAGATGCAAACCGTTTTATCATTTATTGCCTTTACTGGTTTTGTAGCCTTTTATTCATGGTATAAACTACGGAATGATACCTTAACTTCCAGAGAAGGATACTTCTTAGGTGGTCGCAGTTTGACGGGGATTGTTATAGCAGGCTCCATGCTGCTGACTAACATTTCTACGGAACATCTGATCGGTATGAATGGCTCCTCTTATCGAAACGGTTTTATAATCATTGCCTGGGAAGTAACTTCGGCTTTGGCCTTAGTAGTAGCCGCTTGGTATTTTATTCCCACCTATTTGCGCATGGGATTGACTACTATTCCCCAATATTTGGAGGAGCGTTTTGACGGCACCACGCGCACGTTAGTGGCTTTGTTTTTACTGGTTTCTTTTGTGGTAACCTTATTACCTATCGTATTGTTTACTGGGGCCATCAATTTAGAAAGCATATTTAATGTGTCTGAGGTGCTACAGGTTAGTAAAACTCAAGGCTTATGGATAACCGTTATAGGCATAGGGGCTATTGGTTCCACCTATGCAATCTTCGGTGGGCTAAAGGCGGTGGCACATAGTGATATGATCAACGGAATAGGTTTGTTCATAGGTGGCTTGGCCGTTCCTCTTTTGGCTTTATTGGATATCGGTGATGGCAATGCCCTGACTGGGCTAACCAGAGTTTTTGAAAATAGCCCAGAAAAATTCAATGTAATTGGAGCTAAAGATTCCGTGTTACCTTTCGGAACCCTCTTTACTGGTTTGGTCATAAACCAATTATATTTTTGGGGTATGAACCAAACTATTATTCAACGAGCTCTGGGGGCAAAATCGTTAGTGGAAGCCCAAAAAGGACTGTTGTATACAGGCATACTAAAGATTTTGGTTCCCTTTATCATTATACTCCCTGGCGTTATTGGTTATTTCTATTTTGGCGATGCTTTTTATGATCAACAGGATATGATCTACCCTGAGCTAATAAAAAAGGTCCTACCATTAAGTTTTGTAGGCTTTTTTGCTGCCGTGGTAATGGGGGCCGTTTTGAGCACTTTCAATAGCGTGTTGAACAGTACGGCGACCATATTTAGTGAAGGCATATACAAAAGATTAATCAATAAGTCCGCTACGGATCTTCAAATGGTACGAGCCGGCAAACTGACCTCTCTGCTCCTAGCGATAGTAGCCATCCTTTCTGCCCCTTTGGTTGCTGGGGCGCCTGATGGCTTGTATCAACTTCTACAACAACTTAACGGCATATTCTTTATACCCATTGCTTCCATAATGCTAGCTGGTCTTTTCTTACCAAAAATATCCGCTACCGCTGCAAAAACCGCATTGATTGTAGGTTTGGTATTTTATATAACCACTACTTTTATAATGCCTGTAGACATTCATTTCGTACACATTTGGGGTATAGAGTTCATATTAAATATGGTCGTTATGTTTGCGGTATCTTATATTTACCCCGTTAAAAAAGTCTTTAATGCTAAAGACAGGGGGTTATTAAAACTGGAGCATTGGCGTTACACCCGTCCATTAAGTATTGCTTTAGTGATTGCAATATTGGCCATCTACATTTGGCTAGGTCAATAGAAACTACTAATTTAATGTATGCAGCCAAATAAGAATCCATTAAGCATTGAGGATCTGTGGGAGGACGATCTACGGGCACGTTACCCCAACCCAAAGGAGAAGTCGCAAGAGGAATTTCGCAACTACGACAGTCCTGAACGTGATGCTGTTAAAGCATTCTATCAAGAAAATCATATATACCAAACTTATGATTTTGTAGTTCAAAAAGAAGCTGAATTTAAACCCTTGACTAAACGTCGAATGACTTTATGGGAAGCGGTAGAGTTTCTGAATACGCTAATTGACGATTCCGATCCCGATATAGATCTAGATCAAACGCAACATCTATTACAAACCTCTGAGGCCATTCGAGCTGATGGTCATCCAGATTGGTTTGTGCTTACTGGGTTTATTCATGACTTAGGAAAAATCCTATGCCTATTTGGCGAACCGCAATGGGCCGTAGTGGGTGATACTTTTCCGGTCGGTTGTCAATTTTCAGATAAGATTGTTTACCCAGAACTCTTTGAAAACAACCCTGATGCTAACAACCCACAATACAATACAAAATTGGGTGTTTATAAGGAACATTGTGGATTGGATGAGGTTAAAATGTCATGGGGCCACGATGAGTACCTATATCACGCTTTAAAGGACTATCTGCCGGAACCAGCATTATATATGATCAGATACCACTCGTTCTACGCACAACATCGTGAGGGTGCTTATGATCACCTTATGAATAAAAAAGATCACAAGATGTTTAAATGGGTAAAACTATTTAACCCCTATGATTTATATACCAAATCCCCAACAGCTCCAAATGTAAACGCGTTACGTCCCTACTATGAAGACTTGGCGGCTAAATACTTACCTAACGAAATAGCCTTTTAAGCAATTGAAGAAAAAAATAACCGTCTGTCTGCTGGGGTTCGGTCGAGCAGGTAAACTTCATTTAAATTCCATAAATCGAATTGAAGAAATTCGACTAGCTTATATCGTAGAGCCTGAACCTTCGGAAGAAGACCTCCAGTTGATTGCTGCTTTGGAAGCCACTTTAGTACCGGAGTTCAGCCAAGCGTTATCGGACCCATCATTAGATGTAGTACTAGTCGCTTCTCCTACCACTTATCACTACCAGCACATCACTGATTCGTTAAAAGCCGGCAAACACGTATTTACGGAAAAGCCCATGGGTAAATCTGTAAAAGAGATTAGAGCCTGCTATGCCATGGCAGCTAGTCTAAAAAAATGCCTGTTTTTGGGATTCCAGCGAAGATATGATACTAACTTTTTGGCATTAAAAGAATCCATAACTGAAATTGAACCCATACGCACGATAAAATCAAGTTCCAGAGACAATCCTAAACCTACCCTAGAATTTTTGAAAAAGTCAGGGAATATTTTTCATGATATGCTGATTCATGACTTTGATATGCTGATTCATTTGGTGGGCTCAAAAGTTCCTGAATCCATATTCGTGCTTGGGCATGCTTACGACCCGGAGATCAAAGAAATAGACGATTATGATACCATTTTGGTAACAATAAAATATCCCGATGGGCTAATGTGTAGTATTGATACCAGCAGATCATCCGCCTTCGGATACGATCAACGTATAGAATTATTTGGCACTAACGGGATGGCCATAGCAGATAACC
>JAJCYK010000354.1 GCA_029262935.1 Cytophagales bacterium
CATTAAGCATAGCTTATTTCATAGTTTTAATTTAAGGGTGTTAAACAGGTGAATCCTCGTGGTTTACAATGAGGATTCATTTTTTTTTGACCTGTTCATTTTCAATTTACTTCTTTAGATTGTATAATGAACCTTCTAAGGTTTATCGCCGTTTATAAGGTCGAACTTAAGGCAGGAAGACAATGGTATTACAAAGAATAGTAGCAATTTTTGCTTTTTCCGGGTTATTAGCGTGCCAAAGTACCCCTGAAAAGTCCTACCATGCGGATGTATCTAAATTAGATGCCACCTTAATGGAGAATTTGGAAACCGCAACATTTGCAGGAGGATGCTTTTGGTGTACCGAAGCAGTTTTTGAACGGGTCATTGGCGTAAAGGATGTGGTATCCGGTTATACCGGAGGGCAAAAACCTAACCCTACATATAAAGAAGTGAGCTACGGTAGGACGGAACACGCAGAAGGCATACAAGTATTTTACGACCCTCAAGAGATTTCCTATGAGGAATTGGTAGAGATCTTTTTTGCCACGCACGACCCCACCACTCCGAACAGGCAAGGCCCGGATATTGGCAAGCAATATCGATCAGCCGTTTATTATCACAATGAAAAGCAAAAAGAAATCATTGAACATCATATAGCTAAGCTAACAGAAGCTAAAGTTTATAGTGATCCTATTGTGACCCAAATTGAGGCTTATAAAACGTTTTATCTAGCGGAGGACTATCACCAAGATTATTATAAGAAGCATCCAAGCCACCCTTACATATTGGCAGTGGCCAAACCCAAAGTAGAAAAATTTAAAAAGAAGTTTAAGAATAAACTAAAATCATCATCATAAGGCTTCTCCTTCATATTTATTGTAAATAAAAGAGTATTTAAATATTTTAGAGCCTAAGATATATTTACCATGAATGTTGCTGTAGTGGGTCTAGGACTTATTGGTGGGTCAATGGCTATTGATCTTAAAAAATCAGGTTTTGCCTCTAAATTGGTGGGTATTGACCTTGAAGAATCTCATGTCCAGCAAGCTTTAGACCTTAAAATTATCGACGAAGCAGGGTCACTGGAATCGGCGGTAGAAGCATGTGATTTAATAATATTGGCTGTTCCGGTGCAGCACATAGTTGAGCTACTTCCTAAGGTGCTAGATCAAGTGTCAACTCAAGTGGTAATTGATGTAGGATCTACGAAGCAAGTAATTGCTGATTTAGTACGGGCACATCCCAATCGACAACGCTATGTCGCAACACATCCTATGGCTGGTACGGAGTTTTCAGGCCCTCAAGCGGCCATAACCGGACTGTTTAAAAACAAGGTTAGCATTATCTGTGATGTTGAGGACTGTGCTATTGAGGCCGTGAAATTAGTAAACGATCTGTATGAACACCTGGACATGCCTACTATGAGCATGTCAGCTCAAGACCATGATCTCCACGCTGCTTATGTGTCTCATATCTCACACATTAGCTCCTTTGCTTTGGCCCTAACAGTATTGAAAAAGGAAAAACAGCAATATAACATATTCAGCCTTGCCAGTGGAGGGTTTGACTCCACCGTACGTCTTGCTAAGAGTTCTAAAGAAATGTGGACGCCTATTTTGAATCAAAATGCCAAAAATGTACTAAGTGTACTTGAAACCTATATGGGCGAACTTGACCGCTTTAGAAAGGCTATTGAATCGGGAGACCTGGTGACACTTGATGCGCTAATCACCGATGCCAACAAGATTCGAAAAGTGCTATAAAAAAAGTCCCAGGATCATTTCCCGGGACTTGTTATGCTTTTAAAGTTAGTTTAACGTGGATCCATATGCACCGTAAAAACCGGCACCTGAGAATCTCGTACTAACCTTTCCGAAAGCCCTCCCATAAATAAGTGCATCAGTCCTTTTCTCCCGTGATTTACGGAGGCAATTATGTCTGCATTCTTGCTTTCTGCAAACTCTAAAATGGTTTGTTCTACTTTGCTCCCCTTTAAGGGATTAATGGTCAAATCAGGTACTTGATGAGGAGTTTCATGTTCTTCGGCAAATGCCTCCATCTTCTTGCGCACCTTTTCTGGATCATCATTGCTTACATGAACCATGTGTACTGTCGCTCCAAAAAAGGTGGCGAACTTTTCAATTTGATCTACGCCTTCTTTGGCCACAGTTTTCAAATCAGTAGCAAAAACAATGTTCTTAACATCTAACTTTCCCAAGGGCTTTTTTATGGTGAGTACTGGAATATGAGTATTGCGTATCACTTGTTCTGTATGATTGCCCTCAAAATATTCCGTTAACGTGTTTTCACCACTCGTAGCCATTACCACAAGATCGCAATGCAATTTTTCGGCAAAATGATTAACACCTTCATCTAAATCATCCAACTCAATGAACGGGTAAACCGGTATATCACCATGCGCATGTTTAGCTATTATTTGATTTAATCGACGCTCATTGGCTCGATGTAATTCTAAAATGTAACGATCGTCTTCGGTAACAACTTGATCCGTAGCTCCTCCACCCATGGAATTAAAGGAGTAGTTTTTAGTTGAACTCATGACATTCAGCAGAAATACTGCCCCATTTGTAGTACGAGCAATATCAATCGCCACGTCCAGCGCATGTTCCGATAATTTGGAGAAATCCGTGGGAACGACAATTTTGTACATATTTTTAATTTTTTAGTTGAAATAAAACCTTAAAATACCTGAAAATAGACTAGAGTAGTACTATTCTAATATAGCAAGATGTACTTTTATTTAAATAAAATTCTCAAAAAAGACAGGTATTCATTGCTAATGTAATGTCAATCTTTAAAATGATCTCATTTTAAGCATCGTCATCGTCTTCATCAGCTTTTCTTATAGTACCGATACCAGACACACGATCGTTGACCACTTTGGGGTTGCCTTTATATTTAATGCCACCAATACCATTAACGTTGGCATTGAGGTTTTCTTTTACATTTACTTTAGCTCCACCGACTCCGCTTACTGAAACTTCGCAATTATCGCTTTCTAATTCATAAGCCTCGAGACTGCCCACTCCATTAAGAGATACGCTTTGACTGCGAGCAGAGCCGGATAGTTTTACCAAACCAGCACCAGCCAATACCACCTCCAAGTCATTTACCTCTACTTCAAGTTCCACCACCCCAGCTCCTGGGACCTCTAAACTAAAAACTTCCGACACGATCTTATCTTCTGATTTTATTACAGAAGCTCCAGCCGATCGCAAACTAGTTAGACTATTATACGTGATATAAATCTTGATACCGTCTTGGCTGC
>JAJCYK010000355.1 GCA_029262935.1 Cytophagales bacterium
GGGGCAACCTGCGAACGAAATCCGCTACCTCCGAGGTTTGAAGAAATGGATTGATTTCACTGGCTACATAAAGAATTCGAAGTTTAGACATAATGTATGTTTTTAAATGAAGACTCGTTACGGGACTACAAAATTACAAAATTATTGCCGAATTTCAAGATTATTTGTGTTTTAACCAGTACTTTTAGCCTCGTTTCAGTGTAGGTAATAAACCGTATCATGCGGGTATTCAAGGACATCAACCTCCTCAAAGAATTTACTTTATCAAATAGGATAGCCGGTCAAACCATTGGTTTGGTACCTACTATGGGCGCTTTGCACCACGGGCATATGACATTAATCAGCAATTCGTTGAACAGAAGTGGCGTCACTATTTGCAGCATCTATGTTAACCCTACTCAATTTAATAATAAATCCGATCTTGATAATTATCCTAGACCATTAGACACCGATTTAGAAGCTTTGGAAAAATCCGGATGCCAAAGTGTATTCTTACCTGAAGATAAGGACATGTATGCCATGGAACCCAAGACCAGCATCAATTTTGGGCCCCTCGAAACTGTAATGGAGGGGATACACCGCCCTGGTCACTTCAACGGTGTTGCTTTGATTGTTTCCAAGCTTTTTCACTTGGTTCAACCGGATCACGCTTATTTCGGTCAAAAGGACTGGCAACAAGTAGCTATCATCAAACAAATGGTTAGCGATCTTAGTTTTCCCATTGAGATTATTGACATACCAATTGTAAGAGAAGAAGATGGATTGGCCATGAGTTCAAGAAACAGGAGACTGACGGATGAAAACCGGAAGTTCGCTCCAGAGTTACATCAAGCCTTGTTGATAGTTAAGGAAAGCTTAGAGCAGTCACAAGGATTCCAAAATTCTCTTGAAGCTGGAGTCAATCATCTGAATCAATTTCCCAAGATCAATATAGAATATTTCGAGGTGGTACAATCTCAAACCTTGCAAGCACCAACTTTAGCTCTTGGCGAGGAGTCCTTATCGGCATGTATAGCGGCTTATTTGGGAGAAATACGTCTCATCGATAACATAAAAGTATTTTAAGGTCCAATGTCGAAACCTGCAATCTCCAAAATTCTAAAAAATGTCTTGCGTTTCACGGTTTCCTTCGGTTTAGCCTTTGGGTTATTTTGGTATCTGTATGGATCTGATTTTCCCAGTACTCTAAATCGGCTATCAGAGGTAAATTTTCGTTGGATATTGCTGTCGTTAGGGCTTGGGCTGATCAGCCACTGGTTTAGAGCTCGACGTTGGAAGCTCCTACTCAAACCAACAGGTCATAACCCCACCTTACTAAGAACCATCACCGCCTTGTTTCTGGGTTATTTCGCTAATCTAGCTTTACCTCGATTAGGAGAAGTTACCCGTTGCCTAACGCTGCGCCGTACGGATAACATTCCGGTCACCACTTCGTTCGGAACGGTGGTGACTGAGCGTCTTCTAGATCTTCTTTGTTTAATGGTGGTGGTGGTATGGTCGCTAATAATAGAATATGAAAAACTAAACGAATTCTTTAGTAAGATCATTCTCGACAAACTTGCGGGACTTCAGGGGATTTGGTGGCCCCTGGTTACGGTCGGAGTGACCTTGCTACTACTAGTAGGCCTAATTTGGTGGAGGTTCCAACAACGTCTAAAAGCTACCAGTTGGTGGAAGAAATTTCGTTACGGACTGCGTGAGTTGTGGGGAGGATTGACCAGTGTGGTACGGGTAAAAGAACAATTCCAATTATGGTTTAGTACAATTATGATCTGGGTACTGTACTACTTGATGGCCTTTGTAGTCTTTTATTCCATGGACATGACCGCAGATCTTGGATGGCAGGCAGGTTTATCCTTACTGGTAATGGGAGGATTAGCCATGTCAGCACCTGTGCAAGGAGGGTTGGGCGCTTATCACTATTTAGTAAGTGCTTTGCTGATATATTATGGCATTTCCAGAGCAGATGGCTTGTTTTTCGCATTTCTATTGCATGCCTCACAAACTGTCTTGATCATTTTGTTGGGTTTAATAGCCCTGGTTGTTTTTATGGGAACGAAGAAACCTTACGCTCGAAATGCAGCTACAACCCCCGAAGAAGTGGAAAATATTTAATAAATTTGCACTCTATTTTATTGAATTATAATAACATAAGGGTAAGATCATGGGTACAGGAATAATGGGTATTTATATAATCTTTGGAGTGTTTACATTGATTAGCATGTTTGTAAGCAATCGATTGAAAAGCAAATTTAAGAAGTATTCTCAGACACCGTTGAGATCAAATCTTAGCGGAAAAGAAATAGCAGAAAGAATGTTGGCCGATAATGACATTCACGATGTAAAAGTAATTTCGGTACGTGGACAATTAACAGATCACTATAATCCCGCCAACAAAACAGTGAATCTTAGCGAAGTGGTGTACAGTGCTAGAAATGCTGCAGCCGCTGCAGTATCTGCCCACGAGTGCGGTCACGCGGTACAACACGCCAAAGCTTATCGTTGGTTAACCATGCGCAGTCGATTAGTTCCTGTGGTTAGTGTGACTAGTAGGTGGATGCAATGGATTCTTTTGGGTGGCATATTATTAGTTCAGACTTTTCCAGCTTTATTGTTGGTTGGTATTATGCTTTTTGCTACCACTACACTGTTTAGTTTTATCACGCTCCCAGTGGAGTACGATGCCAGT
>JAJCYK010000356.1 GCA_029262935.1 Cytophagales bacterium
AAATGGAGGCCATTGAAAAAACCAGCGAACAGATGGGTGATGGCTATGTAAATTTGGCGCTTCTTACCGATGGTTTAAGAGCAGAACGGGAGCAAGGAATTACCATAGATGTAGCTTATCGTTATTTCGCTACTCCTAAACGTAAGTTTATTATTGCGGATACTCCCGGGCATATTCAGTATACCAGAAATATGGTGACAGGTGCCTCAACAGCCAACCTAGCCATAGTGCTGGTAGATGCTCGGCATGGAGTGGTGGAACAAACCAATCGTCATGCATTCATCGCCTCGCTTCTCCAAATTAAACATTTGGTTTTGTGTGTTAATAAAATGGATTTGGTTGATTATAAAGAAGAGGCTTTTAACACTATTGTAGAAGAATTTGAGTCCTTCAGTCACAAATTAGATGTTCCAGACATTCACTACATTCCCATCAGTGCATTAAAAGGAGACAACGTGGTGAACAAATCCGAAAATATGGACTGGTATGACGGATCAACTTTGCTTTACGTTTTAGAGAACGTGCATATTGCTAGTGATATGAATTATGTTGATTGTCGATTGCCTGTACAACGAGTAATTCGCCCACAATCCGATGAACATCATGACTTTAGAGGATATGCTGGTAGAGTGGAAGGTGGTGTATTTAAACCGGGCGATGAGGTTATGGCCTTACCCTCTGGGTTTACAACCACCATTGATACCATTCAAACTATGGACGAAAAGTTGGACGAAGCCTATCCTCCAATGTCCGTGGTAATGACTCTAAAAAATGAGATTGATATTAGTCGAGGTGACATGATTGTACGAACGAACAATCAACCTCATGTCGGTCAAGATATTGATCTTATGATATGTTGGTTAAATGAAAAGCCAATAAATGTGCGAGGTAAATATACCTTAAGACATACCACTAAGGAGTTGCGTTGTATCGTAAAAGAAATACGATACAAAGTGAATATCAACACCTTACATAGAATCGAGGACGATCTGAATATCGGCTTAAATGATATTGGTCGCATTCAGATCCGTACTACCAAACCGCTATTCTTTGATAGTTATCGCAGAAATCGTAGTACTGGTAGTATCATATTAGTGGATGAATTTACTAACGAAACGGTTGGAGCTGGTATGATCCTTACCTAAATTTGCAGGATGCTGGATCAAGTACAGTCCCTGAAAGAGGAAATTCAAGAGTACCAAGTAGCAAATGATCAAGAACTAGAATCGTTTCGTTTAAAGTTCATTAGTCGTAAAGGAGTAGTATCCCAGCTGTTTGAGGGAATCAAAGATGCTCCAGTCGAAGATCGAAAAAAGCTAGGAATCAGTCTAAATGAACTTAAAAATGCGGCGCAGGCCCGTTTTCAATACTTAATTTCTGATCTCAACAATACCCCACAAACTGGTGAAGTGGACCATAAGGACCTGACTTTACCGGCCAGAAGTACTGAATTAGGTGGGGTTCATCCGCTAAGCGCCACTTGGGAGCGTATTATTGAGATCTTCGGTAGATTGGGGTTTAATGTTTCAGAAGGCCCCGAGATAGAAGATGATTGGCATAATTTTACCGCACTAAATTTCCCGCCGAATCATCCGGCACGTGAAATGCAGGATACTTTTTTCATAGAAAAGAATCCGGATGTAGCCTTGCGTACCCATACTTCCAATGTGCAAATCCGCATAATGGAAAATAACAAGCCACCAATTCGCACGCTTTCTCCCGGTAGGGTTTTCAGGAATGAGGCGATTTCCGCTCGCGCTCATTGTATCTTTCATCAATATGAAATTTTATATGTGGATGAAAATGTGGGCTTTGTAGATTTAAAACAAACCCTTTACCATTTTGCTAAAGAAATGTTTGGCAAGAATGTTAAAATTCGATTTAGACCTTCTTACTTCCCCTTTACTGAACCCAGTGCGGAGATTGATATTTCCTGTTTGATTTGTCATGGGAAAGGGTGTAACATCTGTAAGCATACAGGATGGGTAGAGATTGGAGGTTCCGGAATGGTAGACCCCAATGTCTTGGAAAATTGTGGTATTGATTCCCAAAAGTATACTGGCTATGCCGCCGGTTTAGGGATCGAACGTACGACTATGCTAAAGTATGGTATAAATGATCTCAGGTTGTTTACACAAAATGATGTGAGGTTTCTTAAACAGTTCCGATCTCTAGGATTCTAATTTCTAAGCCATGCCTCCCATCAAACAGATACAAAAAATTGGAATTGTTGGCGCCGGTACTATGGGACAAGGAATTGCCCAAGTGTCAGCTATGGCTGGCTATTCTGTGGTATTGTATGATATAAACCGAGACATGCTATCAAAAGCCGATGCAAATATTGTAGCAAATCTTGACCAGGGGATTTCCAAAGGCAAAGTAACACCTGAGTTGAAAGCGGAAACGCTTAACCGAATCCAGACCACGGATCAGATCATGGAAGTAACTGGTGATTTGATAATTGAAGCCGTAATTGAGCAATTGGATATAAAAAGAAATTTATTTGCCGATTTGGAGTCCATAAATTCCGATCAAACGATTTACGCCTCCAACACCAGTTCGTTACCCATTACTCAAATTTCGGCTAAACTTAAATAT
>JAJCYK010000357.1 GCA_029262935.1 Cytophagales bacterium
TGATGGATTGAAAAAGAGGGATATTCCTGTTTTTCGACCTCAACAAACCGTGGCTACCGCCGACCACAACGTTCCCACCATTGACCAACATTTGCCCATAAAAGATAAGTTGTCCAGATTCCAAGTCCAAAAACTTACAGAGAACTGTGAGGAATTTGGAGTTGAGCTGTACGGATTAGGGCATAAATATCAAGGTATTGTCCATGTAATAGGCCCTGAACTAGGCATTACTCAGCCTGGTATGACTATTGTCTGTGGGGACAGCCACACTTCAACTCACGGTGCCTTTGGCGCGGTCGCGTTTGGGATAGGTACTAGTGAAGTTGAACAGGTGCTTGCCACACAATGTGTGTTACAGTACAAACCTAAAAAGATGAAAATCGAGATTGATGGGGCTTTAGAACCAGGGGTTCTTTCCAAAGATATCATTCTGTATATCGCTTCAAAGATCTCTACCAGTGGGGCTACTGGTCACTTCATAGAGTATGCAGGTTCCACCATACGCGGTTTGTCAATGGAAGCCCGTATGACCATATGCAATATGAGTATTGAAATGGGCGCAAGAGGTGGCATGATTGCCCCGGATGCCACCACCTTTGAATATATAAAGGGACGCAAATTCGCGCCTGCTGATCAAGAATGGATAAAGCAGTTAAGTGATTGGGAAACGTTGTACTCTGATGAGGATGCCAACTTCGACGTGGTTTATAAATTCGATGCTAAGGATATTGCACCCATGATCACTTATGGGACCAACCCAGGTATGGGCATAAAAATAGATGACCCGATTCCCCTTACCGATCAATCCAGTTCCCATCAAAAGGCTTTAAACTATATGGGACTGCACCCTGGAGAAGTGCTACTTGGTAAGCAGATCAACCATGTTTTTATAGGTAGTTGTACCAATAGCCGAATCGAAGACCTCAGGCTGGTGGCTGCATTTGTCAAAGGACGCACCAAAGCACCGAATGTTCAAGCTATGGTAGTCCCTGGATCTAAGCAAGTTGAAATGCAAGCAAAGTCCGAAGGTCTGGATAAAGTTCTAGAAGCAGCCGGGTTTAAATTAAGGCAACCAGGATGTTCTGCGTGTTTGGGTATGAACGAAGATAAGATCCCTTCAGGGGAGTATTGTGTTTCTACCAGTAATCGGAACTTTGAGGGTCGACAAGGCCCTGGCGCCCGCACCATTTTGGCAAGCCCACTTACTGCGGCTGCAACAGCTTTGAGTGGAAAAATCACGGATGTTAGAAAGATTCTGTAAGCCATGGATCCATTAAAAAACATTAATTCTACCGGTATTCCTTTGTCGATTGAAAACATCGATACCGATCAAATAATACCAGCACGTTTCTTAAAGGCCACCACCAGAGATGGTTTTGGAGATAACCTATTTAGGGATTGGCGTTACGATAAGGACGAAAACCTCATTGACGACTTTGTATTGAACAATGCCGCAATACAGGGAGAAATCTTAATTACTGGTAAAAACTTTGGCTGTGGCAGCAGCCGTGAACACGCAGCTTGGGCACTCCACGATTATGGGATTAGGGTAGTAGTATCCAGTTTCTTTGCGGATATCTTTAAGAACAACGCTCTAAACAATGGGTTGCTACCGGTGCAGGTTTCTCAGGATTTTCTCAATGATTTGTTCAAACAACTCGAGCATGATCCTGATGCTAAAATTAGCGTAGACCTGCCTAATCAGACCATTACTATATCTGGAACAGCACTTTCGGCGTCTTTCGAGATAAACCCCCATAAGAAGTCTTGTTTGCTACAAGGGTATGATGATATCGACTATTTATTAAGTCAAACTGCGGCCATTACCGCATTTGAAAATAACAAGAAAGAAAAATGAAGGCTAAGATAGCGGTATTGCCGGGAGACGGGATTGGACCAGAAGTAATTGCTCAGGCACTTAAATGTGTGCATGCGATTGAAAAGAAGTATGATCATCAGTTCGAATTGCATGAGGGATTGATTGGTGCCGCCGCCATAGATGCAACTGGTGAGCCCTTTCCATCCAATACAAAAAAAATATGTTTGGATTCGGATGCTATTTTATTCGGGGCAATAGGACATCCGAAGTACGATAACGATCCTAGTGCCAAAGTAAGACCGGAACAGGGCCTATTGGCGATGAGGAAAGAACTTGGTCTGTTCGCCAATATCAGACCAGTAAAGAGCTATCCTCAGCTGCTACACATGTCTCCTTTAAAAGAAGAGAAAGTACGAGATGTAGATTTCGTAGTATTCCGTGAATTAACCGGCGGTATTTACTTTGGACAGCCCAGAGGTAGAAATGAAGCGGGTGATACTGCTTTCGATACCTGCGTATATTCTAAAGTAGAAATTATAAGAATAGCCAAAATGGCTTTCGAAGCAGCCTCTAACCGACGTGGACACTTAACCCTGGTGGATAAAGCCAACGTACTTGCAACAAGCAGGCTTTGGAGAGAAACAATTCAGGAAATGGCCGGGAGTTACCCGGATATTACGTTGGAGTATATGTATGTGGACAATGCAGCCATGCAAATGATCCAAAACCCTAGGCGTTTTGATGTAATCCTGACTGAAAATATGTTTGGAGATATTATAACCGATGAGGCCTCAGTTATAACAGGATCCATGGGTCTGCTTCCTTCGGCATCTGCAGGAGCTTCTTTGTCCTTATATGAACCCATACATGGATCATATCCCGAAGTAGCTGGTATGAACAAGGCCAATCCCATAGCAGCAATTTTGTCTTTAGCTATGTTATTAGAATACAGCCTGGATTTAACTGTTGAGGCCGAAGCCATACACCATGGAGTAGTTCATTGTATTGACCGGAATATTTTAACGGAGGAGTTGCTACCAGAGAACCCTAGTAGTACCGAACAGGTTGGAGATGCCATCGCAGGATTTATCGCAGCCGACTCGGTGATACAAACAAAAAGTTATTAGGCCGCAGACGATATGCTAACAAAATTTTCTATATTTACTTATAATCCAAAAAAGAACCATGATAGGTATTTATACCATTTCTTCTGTTGTCATTATTAGTGTGCTCATTAGGACACTAAAACAGGAATGGTATAGATGATCTAAAATATAAAATTAAATCAGACGCCATTCTAAATCAGGATGGCGTTTTTTTTTACTTTTTTTTATTGAATCTCTAAGCAGAGATCTATTTGTAATTGATTTAGTAGCATGTATTTCAATAGGGACACCGTATTATTTTTGAATGGCAAGTGGCTAAAGGCCACTGAAGCTATGGGCGATCTTTTTAGCCAGACTTTGCACTACGGCAATGGGGTATTTGAAGGCATAAGGGCCTATGAAACTCCGGTGGGGCCCCATATTTTCAAAGCGAAAGACCATTTTGACCGGCTTCATCATTCATCATCCAAGATGTTTATAGAAATACCCTATACCAGTGAAGAGCTCACAGAAGCGGCCTATCGATTATTGAAAAAAAATCAGTTGACCAATGCTTACATCCGACCTTTAGTATATCTCGGTGCTAACATGTCCCTTACCAAAACCACTGAAGTTTATGTTTTGATGGCAGCCTGGGAGTGGGGTAGGTATCTGGGAAACGATTTACTGAAAGTCATGGTGTCTAGTTATGAAAAACAAAGCCCGAAATCAATACCTATAGACGCAAAAATATGTGGTAACTACACCAATTCCATACTGGCCACCATGGAAGCTAAATCCAAAGGGTTTGATGAAGCATTAATATTAGATCCTGAGGGATTTGTTGCGGAGGGACCTGGAGCTAATTTCTTCTATGAAAAAGATGAAGTACTCTATACCCCGCCTTTGGGCAATATTTTACCGGGTATAACCCGCGCCACAATTATCGATTACGCCTCGGAAATGGGATATAAAGTGGTAGAGAAAAAATTTACACCAGAAGAGTTAATGGATGCTGACGCGGCTTTTTTCACTGGTACCGCGGCTGAGGTAGCCGGTA
>JAJCYK010000358.1 GCA_029262935.1 Cytophagales bacterium
TCGCACGCCTAGAAGATTATGCCAACAGCCATAATTTGGAATCTGTATACCGAAGCATGGCCAATCGACGGGTGCTTACTAGTGAAATAACTTCCTTGGCGTACCAAGGAAAAGTGCACTCACCGCAAGTTCAAGATACTGCTTTAATACAATTTTCGTCTGGATCTACCAGCGCCCCTAAAGGAGTAGTGCTTACGCATGAAAACCTAGTAGCTAACATCGAAGCTATGATATCAGGTGCTGAGCTTAACGCTACAGACCGTACTTTAGGCTGGATGCCTCTTACGCATGATATGGGGTTGATTGGTTTTCATCTGGTACCGCTAGCTAAAGGGCTTCAGCAATATTTAATTCCAACAGAGCTTTTTGTCAGGAGACCCATGATGTGGTTTGACAAGATTAACCAATATCAGGCCACGGTAACTTGTTCACCCAACTTCGGCTACAAGCATTTCCTACAGTATTTTAAACCAGAACAAGCCCAAAACTGGAAGTTGAACCAACTCAGATTAATATTAAATGGGGCTGAACCAATTTCAGCAGTTCTTTGTCGAGAATTCATCGAGTTGATGGCTTCTTATAATATGCCACCAACGGTTATGTTTCCCGTTTACGGATTAGCGGAAGCCTCTTTGGCAGTAACTTTTCCAAAACCTGGAAGTGGCCTCCAGACGGTTACGATAGATCGCACCAAATTAAGAGAAGGTCTTAAAATTGAGGAAATTCCGCTTTCTTCAGAGCATGCTTTGGAATTGGTTCAAGTTGGACACCCGGTTTTACATGCATCTCTAAGTATTTGTGATGAAGATGGCAATAAGCTTCCTCTAGAGCATATGGGGAAAATCCATATTTCCGGCGACAACGTAACCAAAGGGTATTACAATAATCCTAAGGAAAACGAAAAGGCCTTCAAAAAGCATGGCTTGGATACCGGCGATTTGGGATTTATTTTCAAAAATCAGTTGGTGGTATGTGGTCGTAGTAAGGACATTATTTTTATAAATGGTCAAAACTTCTATCCACATGACCTAGAAGGTGCCTTGGACCCTATTGATGATCTGGAACTTGGCAAAACAGTGGCTTGTGGAGTAAAAAAAGCTGAGGACCTAAATGAACAAGCGGCTATATTTGTTCTTCACAAAGGAAGTTTAGAGGAATTTATAGAAGTGATCCAATCAATCAAAACACATTTAAGCCAACAAGTTGGAATAGATGTAGCAGTAGTACTTCCTGTCCGCAAAATTCCAAAGACTACCAGTGGCAAAGTACAGCGCTATTTGTTAAGTCAACAATATGCGGATGGAGCATTTGATGAGGCAATCCGATCCTTAGAAGCGTTACAGGAAACTCAGGCAGCTCCGAAACACCAACAAATAAATGATGTTGAAGGTACCCTTTTGGCCATATGCCAAGAGTTCTTAAAAGATAAACAAGTAGGCCTAAACGATAATCTATTTGAGTTAGGAACCAGTTCTTTGGTCCTTACTCAAATACATGATAAAATTGATGGTATTTGGCCCGATCGATTAGACTTGACAGACTATTTTGACTATCCGACTATTGCAGAATTAGCAACTTATATAAAAGAAGATGCTTAATCATCATACAAGGGCTTTTGGTATTTCCAACGTCGATGCGACCATAACCAGTTGTCTGGTTGTTCTCTAAGAATCTTTTCACTTTTTACCACGTAGGTATCAAGTATGGTGTGACTTTGTTTGTCATAAGGTGGAGCACTAATGTCTTCGAAATAGACTTCATAGTACCCTCGCTTTACTTTTTTAATTCCTGCAAATACGACCGGGTATTTGGTCATGTGGGCAATTTTTTCGGAGCCTACAAAAAATGCGGTATCTCTTCCAAGAAATGTGGTCCAATATTTTTCAGCATCAGGCAAAGGAATTTGGTCGGCAATTAGTCCAAATCCATTGAGGGTGCTCTTCCGTTTTACCACCTCCATTAATGTTTCCTGCATTTCTATGGGTTTACTTCCAAATCTTGATCTTGTTTTGATCATCAAACGATCGAAATACCCATTGTTCAGCAATTTGTAAACAGGATTCATGGGAGCTGATAGTTGTAAGCAACAGGCAAATAACAACCACTCCCAATTGAACTGGTGGCTGGTCATAATTAATACTGATTGCCCCTGCTTGAAATATCTTTCAATGGCCTCTTTATCTTTTATGACAACTCTTTGGTTAATCTCATCAGCACTTATGGACATCCCTTTTAGGGTTTCCATCATAAAGTCGCCCAAGTTGCGATAGAAATTTTTTATTATTACCAGCTGCTCTTTTTGGTCCTTTTCAGGGAATGCTTTTTCAATGTTTTCTTTCACTACAGGATAGCGATAACGCACTACATAGTACATGATTACGTAGAGTATATCAGAAATTATGTAAAGTACCCACAAGGGTAGAAAGGATACAGCTTTAAAAATCATATGTTTTAGTTGCCTGGCTCTTCCTGACCTAGACTAATAATGTTTGTGAAGAGTCTGTAGGCTCCCGGTACTCCAGCGGGTAGTTCCCTAAACCAACTTAAGCCAGTATAAACATAGTGCCCTTTACCATATTCTGCTATTAAAAGACTTCCGTGTTTAGCAGTTTCACCTGGATCGTTGATTGACAATACTGCATCAAAGTTAGCATCCCATTTGTTTGGGAAATACAGCCCTCTTTCTTGCACCCAAAATTTAAAGTCATCCTGACCTATTTTATTAGGAGTATTTAGCACAGGATGATCAGGCAACAAAAAAGTTACGGGCGCTCCTTCTACTGCAACCCGATCCCGTGAAAGTTCCAAAGGATACGGAGCAAAATCCTTGGTGATCAAGCGATGGTTAGTATTGTATTGAACAATGAGAGTACCTCCCTCATGAGCATACTTCAATAACTTCTCCATATCGAACTGTAATCGTTTTACAGTATTTAACGCTCTTACACCTAAGATAATGGCATCATAGTTCTTTAATCTTAGGGGAGTCAGTTCATTAGGAGTCAGTACGTCTACTTGATAACCAATTTGGCGCAAGCTGCTAGGCACATCATCACCGGCTCCCATGACATAGCCAATAGTATGCCCACGAGTGAGCACATCCAATTTTACTACTTTTGCCGCTGCTTCGGGCAACAACATCTGATCAGGAATATGATCGTACTCAATGGTAATTTTTTCCATGCTATATTCCCTACCTTCAACGGTAGCTACTGCCTTAATCTTACCTTCTCCTGGAGCACCGGGAGGGTAGATGGTAAAATTAGCTAGTTGCTCTTGACCTTTTTGGTCCAAAGCAAAGGAAATTTGTTGAGGCACTACTTTCCATCCGTCGGGCACTTCCATGGTCAAGCTGCCTTGAACGTCAGATTTACCGCTCTTTATCGTCAACGTTATTGGCCTGGGGGATTCATCAGCAAACACATGCACCTTTTCATCAAAATTGATGGAAACTTCCGGGGTAATTGCAAATGGTTGGAAAGTCTCACCTTGCACCGGATCATTTCTTTTATGAACTACGGGCACTGTAAATTCCAACTCCTTCCCTCCTATGGATATCTTTAGTGGCACATTTAAAGACGCCCCCAGTTCAGGTTTACCTATCATTAGTGGGTCTTCTACTTCATACATTCCCATCGA
>JAJCYK010000359.1 GCA_029262935.1 Cytophagales bacterium
GATATGACCATTGAAAACATCGAGAACAACGATCCTATGGCGGTGTACAAGTCCATGAATGGTGTGGAAATGTTTTTGGGGATCACCATTAACAACCTGAGAGTAGCTTTTCAAACATTTGTTATGGGCATTTTCATGGCCATTGGAACCTTGGCCATTATGGTATATAACGGAATAATGGTAGGAACTTTTCAGTATTTCTTCATTGAAAGAGGACTGTTTTGGGAGTCCTTTCTAACTATATGGCTGCATGGTACCTTGGAAATCTCGGCCATTATACTCGCAGGGGCCTCTGGGATTGTCTTGGGAAAGGGTTTGGTTTTCCCAGGCTCCTATCCTCGATTGCAATCGTTGCAAATAAGTGCTGCGCAGGGGTTAAAATTATTTATTGGAATTGTACCCATTCTTATCTTTGCAGCCATAATAGAGTCTTTTATGACCCGGTTTACAGAAGCCCCTGATGCTTTGAAAGCGGCGTTAATTGTCATGTCGCTATTTTTTATTGTGTATTACTTTTTCTGGTATCCGTATAGTCTTGCTAAAAGGGGAGCACTATTGGAGGAATTAAAGCCAGAATTGTCTCCCAAGTCTTCTTTTGCAATTGTAGCCAACCATCGGATCAAGTCCATTGGGGAAGTTTTTAAAGACATGTTTGTGTATTACAAGCAACATCTAAAAAAATTGCTAGGAATGGCGGCAATCTTAGGCGTATTCTTTACTCTTATCGCTCTTTTTCTGGCTAATATGGCCGTTCAAACGGACACCATTGTTTACTTCGGTGTAGACAAATTACCGTATTTCGATTTTGCCCTGGCTCCCTTGATGTTTGTAAGCAATATCATGTTTTTAACAATAGTTATTCACCTAAGTATAAAGCTCCTAGTGGCTTCGCTGGATCATACTAGGATTAATACCGGATCTCTATTGAAAACGTTAACTCATCGCAACGTTACTATCGCCATGGGGGCAAGTGTCCTCCTCAATGCTACATTCTGGTTGCCACCTGTCGTCACAGGATTGGTGTTGCCTATTATTGCACCTATAGTCATTTTAGCATCATTTATTGCTCATCAGGAACGAGATACTTTATTAAATGCCTTAATGCGATGTAAGGAGCTATTGTCAGTGGGTACGGGGAAAGTATATTTGTTATTCTTTGGTCTTTTGATCTTAACCGGATCCTTCGTGTTACTTCTGGAGTCACCATTGGCAGACTTTTACCAAGACATATTTGAATGGAATTTTGACTATCCGGGTACTTTGAAACAAAGGATTTTGCAGGCATTTGATTCATTTAAATTTATCTTCAGTCTTGGAGTTACCCTACCCATACTCATTGCCGGGGTAAGTCTCATGTATTATAGTTTAAGGGAGGTTTTGGAGGCAAATTATCTAAATTTGCGTATTGACCAATTTGGGACTAGTAAGTAGTTATGAGAACGCGCATTATTGTACTTTCATTAGCCCTTTGTTGTATAGCTCAGATACTCAATGGTCAAGATAAAACCTATCAAAAGATTGATTCAAAAAAATGGGAGGAAGCAGTAAAAGACACAGACTTTAATGAAACAACCAAAAAGAAAGAGCAACCAGAAGAAAACAAACCGACTACTTCTCCATTTAGTATAGGTCTTCCCTCATTGGGTTTGGGTCAGGCATTTATGTGGATAGTAATCGTTTTGTTAGCCGGCTTAGTAGTTTATATGGTAATTAAAAATTTCTATCAACCCCAAAACACGAAGGTTAAATCAATAAAGACAGATTTTAAGGTGAGCACAATCAATGAAGAACTTCCCAGATCTGAATTAGAGCGGTTGCTGGAAAAAGCTTTATCATCCCAAGACTATAAGGCTGCGGTGCGCATATATTATTTAATGGTAATTCAGGCATTGAGTAAAAAGAAGCTAATTCTTTGGAAAAAGGACAAAACCAACGGGGAGTATGTTAGGGAAATGTATGGCAAGCCCCATGCGGATACATTTAAGGACGTTACCCTCACCTTTGACCGTATATGGTACGGGGGAATGGATGTTAACGAACATTGGTACCAAGAAGTAGGCCCCCAATTTCAAGGGCTATTGGAAAGCATATCGAAACCTATCGTGAATTGAAGAATAACAAAACCATCATAGGCGTATTTGCAGCGATTTTAGGAATATTGCTGATAGCAGTATTGGCAATTAACTATCAAGGTAAAAAAAGATATAACTGGCAAGAAAATTACAGAAGCAAGCGCGTACAACCGTATGGAACCTCTATTCTTTTAGCATTACTAAAAGACTTTTATCCCGATAAAACACTTGAAGAGTCAAAAAGCCAACTTCGACTGATAGGAGAATGGGAAGCCCCGTTGAATTACGTAGCCATCGGACAAGAGATCTACTATGATGATGATGATGTCAACAAGCTTTTAGAAATTGTTGACGAAGGCAATAACGCTTTGATTATTTGTAAATACATCCCCTGGGTATTAGTAGACTATATTACTGATCCTTCGTGTTATGAACATTTTTTCTACGAACAGTTTGCAAAAGAAGCTAAGCTTAATTTTAAAGATAGTTTATTGCATAGCGAGCAGGGTTATTCGTATCGCTTTAAAAAGAGAGACGAATTTTTGGAATACTCC
>JAJCYK010000360.1 GCA_029262935.1 Cytophagales bacterium
GTAGTTTTTTAATTTCGAATCTGTTGTGCAAATCGCTTAAGTTCTTCTCCAATAACAAGCGCATTTGCTGCGCTTTATTCTTTTGCAGGCTTTGCTCGTCTTTCAGTTTTTCCAAATCCGAAAGTACCGTCTTCTTGTCAAGCTGTAGAATAGATTGCCCGGAATCCACCGGATCTCCTGAATGGAATGTCACCTCCTCAATACGCGAGGTAATTGGTGAAGTGATGATCTGTTCAAATTCCGGGACCACTACCCCCGAAGCTGAAACAGTAGCTTCAATTGCCCCTAATTCTGCCACAGCCGTATGAATTTCGTTTGCTTCTATGGAAGGCTTTATTAGTAGCCGAAAACCAAAAATACCCATAATTAACACCGCCACACCAGCTGCTAATTTTAGCACTTTAGTAGTGCGTTCCTGTTTCTGGATATCTATTGATATTTCTTTATCCATGCCCGTCATACTTTCCCATAGACAACTTTAATGCCATTCCTTAATTAGTTGTTTATGAGCACTATATGTAGTACGGGTCAAGACTCAAGTGTATGAAAATGGACGGTGTGTTCGGAAATAGAATTGGCTGCTTCCGAACAGTAGTATTTGATTTTTGAACAACTCTCTTTAGATTCGAGCCAACTAATTTATCAGCATGTGTTACGCGTTTTTATCTTTTTATTAGCCCTGTCTTTTCCTTTATTCATCGAGGGCCAAATTCTAAATGTGGAAAAAGCGCGAGTGGATAAGGACACTACCAACATCTGGCTAGGCAGTGTGGGTTTCAACCTCAATGTATTTAATAGAGATGCTGGTGAGGATGATCCCAGGCACTTTGTAAATTTAGGCGCCAACGCCAATGTCGGCTACTTGTCTCAGCACCATGGATACCTGCTTATGGGTCGTTTAGATTATGTAGAGGTCACCGACGATCCATTAATTCGCGCCGGGTATGTGCACAGCAGAGCAACCCTCTTTCGATCCAAAACCATTTCGTATGAGCTGTTTGGCCAGTTTCAATACGACATTAGCAGGGGTATGCGCAACCGTTAGTGTACATAGCGACCATTAAAGAGTATCTGCGTATCGATGGCATTGCCTATTACCAAGCCGGATACGACTCCGATATTAATGGCTTCAGACACCGACTCAACTTTACTGTAGCTTTTAATGTGAAGCTTACGGGTAAGCTTAATTTGCGTACCTCATTTGATTGTCAATACGAAAATCGACCCGTTATTCCCATTACCAAGTTTATCTATTCTTTGAGTAATGGGTTGACATACAGCTTCTGATTTAGAATTTACCGTTTAATATTATAAATTATTGTTGGTCATTTAATTGAGTTATGTGAATGAAGACGACATCCGATAGGAATGAAGCTATCATCTCATGGGTCAATTAATGGGGTCCCGTGTTAAACGGGTGGTTGAATGATTTTTTTTCTTATTTATTAATTTTTACTTACAGTGAAATTAAACCGATATCGTACTCATGAATCTTTCCTTTAATTACAAACTAGCCTTGGTGCTTCTGTTTGCCCTTTTTTCTTGTGAAAAAAAGGTCTCGGATCAAACCTTTCATGCTGAGTTGTCCGATCCAAATTTTACCTATACCACTAACACGCCAGGAGATAACTATCAAAGTTATTCCCGTTCCGAGTATGTACACAAACTGGAAGGTTTTTGGATGGCCCAATGCGTGGCAAACTGGACTGGGCTCATTACCGAAATGGATAAAATAGGAGGAGAGGGCAAAGACGGTCGGGCTGCTGGTTTTTATACCCGTGAAAATTGGGGGGGTCCGGATGAACCCAATCTATGGAGCATTGATGCATTGAATAGCATCTCTCCTACCATCACGTTCATTTTAAAGACGCAAGGGGATGTTTGGGGCGCAGATGACGATACGGATATCGAATACATCTATCAACATCTTATGTATCAAACGGAAAATGGAAAACTTACGGGAGAGGAAATTCGGGACGGCTGGCTCAAGCACATTTATTCAGATGAAAATACCCCCCATAAAGGTCGAGATGGTGTAACTCCGGAGAACTTTCTTTGGGTATCCAATCAAACGGCTCATGATTTGATGCTGGAAGGCAAGATTCCACCCGAAACGAGTCACCCTGATCTAAATGCAAATTATGACATGATTGATGCTCAATTAACCACAGAGATATTTGGACTTTTCGCTCCAGGACGGCCGGATATCGCCCTGGATATTGCCAAATTACCTATCCAAACGACAGCCCGAGAGAATGCGCAATGGATATCTGAGTTTTACGTGATCATGCACGCGTTGGCTTCTATTGTAGACAAGAATTTATCCATGAAAGATCAAGTGTTTTGGATGGCTGATCAAGCACGTCGGCATTTACCGGAAACCTCGTATTCTGCCAAAATGTACGACTTCGTCAAAGAGCAATACGACGCTGGTGTTACTTGGGAGGCGGCCCGTGACGCCTTGCATGAAAAATATCAAGTCAACCAGGATGATGGATACCTATGGGCGACGAAAGATAAAGCGTGCAACGGCTGTTTTGCGGCAGGAATCAATTTCGGAGCAGGTATGGTGAGCCTCTTTTATGGGGCAGGAGATATTAAGGAGACCATTAAGATCGGGGCTTTGGCCGGCTGGGATTCTGACAATCCTACCGCTACCTGGGGAGGATTATTGGGATTTATGTTGGGCAAGGATGCGGTTGAAGAAGCGTTTGGAAAAAAGCTCTCCGATAAGTTTGATATTCATCGTACCCGAGG
>JAJCYK010000361.1 GCA_029262935.1 Cytophagales bacterium
AGCATTGGGAGCGATAACGTCAGGCATATCAAAAAGCAAATCATTTAGTAAATGGCTCATGACCGTATGCAAGCGGCGGGCCCCTATGTTTTCAACTTCCGCATTTACTTTAAAGGCGATTTCAGCTATTTCATGCAGGGCATCATCCTGGTAACTCAAGGTTACACCTTCCGCATTAAATAAGGCTTCATATTGTTTGGTTAGCGCGTTTTTCGGTTCTTTTAAAATGTGATAAAAGTCGTCTTTAGTTAAGTTTTCCAATTCCACTCTTATAGGAAAGCGTCCTTGTAATTCAGGAATCAGGTCACTAGGCTTAGACACATGGAAAGCTCCAGCCGCCACAAATAAGACATGATCTGTATTGATCACGCCGTATTTAGTAGTAACCGCACTGCCCTCTACCACTGGAAGTAAGTCCCGTTGTACTCCTTCCCTACTAACATCAGGCCCACTTTTTGAAGACCCTCCAGCGATCTTATCTATTTCGTCAATGAATATAATACCGGTGTCCTCAGCTTTACGGATAGCCTCGTCTTTGACTTCATCCATATCGATTAATTTAGCAGCTTCTTCTTCCAATAAAATACGCTTGGCTTCTTCAATGGTCACCTTGCGTTTCTTGTTTTTCTTGGGCATCATACCTCCTATCATTTCCTGCAGATTAATCATGGAAGCTTCATCCATCATGCCACCACCAATCATACCAATGCCGTTGTTAGCCGGTTTTTTAATATTGATTTCAATCTTGCGGCTGTCCATCTCACCACTGCGAATTTTCTCTCTAAAACGTTCCCGGGTACGTTCATTCAACTCCCGGTCGTCGGAAGGCGTATCGTTCCCATTGCTATCGTCTCCCACCTGGATTCCTGAGCCACTTTTCATAGGTGGAATCAAGGCGTCTAGAATAATATCTTCTACAATCTGGCTCGCCTTTTCTTTCACTTCATGCTGTTTTCGATGTTTAACCAGAGTCACAGATTGTTCGACTAAGTCCCGCACCATACTTTCTACATCACGTCCGACATAACCCACCTCGGTAAATTTTGAAGCTTCCACCTTAGTAAAAGGGGCATCCGCTAGATTTGCCAACCGACGAGCAATTTCCGTTTTACCCACACCGGTGGCTCCAATCATTAAAATGTTATTAGGAATGATTTCCTTACGCATCTCTGGGTCCACGCTCATTCGACGCCAGCGGTTACGCAAGGCAATGGCCACATTGCGTTTAGCACTTTGCTGACCTATTATGTACTTATCCAACTCTGCAACAATCTCCCTAGGAGTCAAATACTTCCTATCATCTAACATATTAATTCCTTCTTTTTATAAAACTATTCAAATCGCTGGCTAAAGTAAAATAATCATAGCCACCACCAACGTGATAAATACTGCGAGTATAGGCCAGTTCAAACCGCTTTATTCGAAATAAAAACCCAAAGCTAAAACCGGCACCACCACTTTTCTCTGCTAACCTAAGCTCCTGCCTTACTAAGTGATTGTACCCTACCCGCAAATTAAAATTCTGATGGGCCAAAATCTCTGCCCCAATAGCTACGTGTCGAAAAATACGATCTGCCGTACTGAGTTCCTCCGGAGTGCCTTCACCAGTTCCCGTTGGATCAAACAAATCTTCGTTTAACAAACCCAAGTTATATCCAGTCAAACTAAACCTGAACGGCATATGCTGGGGCTTAAAGCTTACCCCCAAATGTACATCAAACGGCAATTCTGAGTCACTAGTCTCCGTAAAGTCCGTTAGGATAACGCCAATATTCTTAAAAGTCACACCTATGGTAAGATCCTTTTCTGGATGCCTAAAAGCTCCGCCTATATCCAACGTCAAGGCGCTGGCATTAAACCCGGCAATGCTGGAGGTTAAAATCTTAATATTCGCCCCCATGGTAAAGGGTCCCAGGGGTCTGGCGTAACCAAGTGTTAAAGCAAATTCACTGCCATTGAAGGTACCCGTAGCCGCACCCGTAGCATCAAATCCTTGAAATTCACCATAATCCAAGTACTGAATACCCACTCCCCAAACTCCAGGGTCTTTAAAGTCCCGAACATAAGAGAGACTTCCGTAGTTAACATCAGCGACTAAGGATTGATAAGTCATTGCCGCATGATGGTGTAAGGTGGTATCCATTAAGGCGGGATTGGACAGAAACATTTGCACATCTGAATCCGAACTACTAACATTTACTCCACCTAAAGCAGCGGTACGAGCAGTTGCTGGCAAATTTAGAAACTCAAAGGAGCGCTGTCCACCGAACTGTGCCTGTATCGGGGCTATGACCATAATAAACAAGGCAAATACGAACCATTTTATTACTTTCCCAACCACCGGTTTTATCATAAACTTAATTATCCCTATACACAAATTGTACTGGATCGTCTGCTTTCTGCTTTAATAACGCCGCATCTAATACTTCCCGTACGGAATCTACAAATTGAATCTTGACCCCCTTAAGGTAGATAGGGCTGATTTCCTCAATATCTTTTCTATTTCGTGAGCTAAGAATGATCTCTTTAAGCCCCGCACGTTTAGCCGCTAGTATTTTTTCTTTTACTCCGCCTACTGGTAACACTTTCCCGCGTAAAGTAATTTCACCGGTCATGGCTATTTTGTCCTTAACCCTACGTTGAGTAAAGACAGATGCCAAGGAAGTGGCAATGGTAATACCTGCAGATGGACCATCTTTGGGTACCGCCCCGGCCGGGACGTGAATATGCAGATCGTAACTGTCAAACACTCGGTAATCAATGTTTAAATGCTCGGCATTGGACTTTAAATAAGACAAAGCGGTAACCGCTGACTCCTTCATTACATCTCCCAATTGCCCTGATAAAGTGAGTTTTCCTTTACCGCGACTTAAACTGGACTCGATAAATAGTATTTCTCCACCTGCCTGAGTCCAAGCCAATCCGGTGACCACCCCTGCCAATTTGTTGTCCTGATACAATTCCTTGTCAAAGCGGGACGGGCCCAAAATGATCTCTATTTGTTCCAGGTCGACGAGTGACTTGTATTCCTCCTCCATAACAATAGACTTGGCTATATTTCGAACTACGGTGCCGATTTGACGTTCTAAGTTGCGCACACCGGACTCCCGGGTATAGCCTTCAACTATTCTTACCAAAGCCCTTTTGGATAATCTTAAATCTCTGGCTTTAAGTCCGTGTTCTTTTTTCTGCTTAGGCAATAGGTGCTTTTGAGCAATTTTTACTTTTTCTTCTAAGGTATAACCGCTCAATTCGATAATCTCCATACGATCAAGTAAGGCGGGATGAATAGTATCCATTGAATTGGCTGTAGCAATGAACAACACCTTGCTTAAATCGTAAGGCACTTCCAAGTAGTTGTCGGTAAAAGTACTGTTTTGTTCGGGGTCTAAAACCTCCAATAAAGCCGATGAGGGGTCGCCTCGAAAATCAGAACGAACCTTATCGATCTCGTCTAAAATAAACACCGGATTAGATGATTTTACTTTCTTTATGTTTTGTACGATCCGGCCAGGCATGGCACCTACATAGGTCTTGCGGTGCCCCCGGACTTCCGCTTCATCATGAACGCCACCTAAAGACATCCGGACATATTTTCTGTTCAGGGACTCTGCTATAGATCGACCCAATGAAGTTTTACCTACCCCAGGGGGGCCGTACAAACACAAGATAGGTCCTTTCATATCTTGCTTAAGTTTCAATACTGCAAGATACTCCACAATGCGGTCCTTAATTTTGTCCAATCCGTAGTGATCCCGGTCGAGGATTCTTCGGGCTTTGTTCAAGTCAAAATTGTCGGTGGTATAGTCGCCCCACGGCAAATCCACAAAAAGTTCAACGTACCCAAAAGCTACCGGGTATTCTGCGGAGGCAGGATTTAATCGTAATATTTTGTCTAGTTCTTTGTTGAAATGCTGACGTATTTCTTTGGGCCAACTTTTTAATTCACCACGAGCTCGCAGCGCTTCCACTTCTTGATCCGGGCCGTCATGACCAAGTTCGTCCTGCAGAACTTTTATTTGTTGCCTTAAATAGAAATCCCGTTGCTGTTGATCGATATCGGAATGTACTTTGTTTTGAATTTCCTGCTTTAGTTCCAACATTTGGATGTCATTGAGCATGTGCTCCAACAATAATGTTGCCCGCTCCATACCGTTATCAATCTCCAATAGCTTTTGTTTATCCGCTACCTCCGCATTAATGTTGGATGACAAAAAGTGGGTCAAAAACGTGTGACTTTCTATATTGTCCAGTGCCACCTGAGCCTCTTGAGGGATTTCGGGGTTTAGTCTTAGAATTTTGGAAGCAGCATCTTTCAATGACTGTACTACCGCTTTGGTCTCTTTTTTATGTTTGGAAAGAAATTTCTCCTTAACGTACTTAACTTTTGCAGTAAAATAAGGCTGTAGGGTAACAAATGATCTGATTTTAAACCGGTTTTTACCTTGAATGATGATGGTGGTATTCCCGTCAGGTAAAACAATCATTTTGATTATTTTGGCCACCGTCCCAATATGATAGATGTCTTCAATTTCCGGCTCTTCGACCGTATTGTTTTTTTGAGCAACAACTCCTAAAATACGATCGCCTCGGTAAGCTTTTTTTACTAGTTGAATGGACTTTTGACGGCCCACTGTAATTGGCAACACCACTCCTGGGAACAATACTGTGTTTCTAATGGGCAAGATGGGAATCTCCTCAGGGAAATCAGCGATACTGGAATTTACATCTTTGTCGGCATCAATAATTTGAATGAAACTTTCATTGTCATCATCGGCGAGATCACCTAGCACTATATTATTCAATAATTGATCTTGATTCATATAGATGTATGCCATAATGGCATTATTTTTCTAATTTTATACTTTTTCTAATCCTAGTACCTTATTTTACAAGAGCTGTGCCAAATTATGAATAAATATGTCATTATTTTGGTACCTTGTTTATGAGGTTGTGTTTCAATGGTGTTTAAGAATTTTTTCTGCTTATTCTTGATATGGGCATTTATATTGGGTCACCCGGCTCAAGCTCAAAAAACGAAGAAAAAAAAGCTTCTTAAATTATCTGATGTTTTGCAAAAAAAAGAAGCTGACAACATCTCTATTGGCTATTTTCCTAATCTAAACAAGCAAAAATATTACTTCAATAAGAAGCAGAGAGCTCAAATTACCAAGTATGAGCAAAAACAACAATGGCCTGAGCTTTATCGGGTGCTTAAACCTTATGTCCATAAATTTGGTGTTGAGAATTTTTACAAAGATACCTATCTTTTATGGCGACTAGCCAAATTGACAGAGCTATACGGCAATCAAGCCGATGCGATCAGTTTGTACAAGCTGGTATTAAGACATCATCGGGAAGAAATTGACATCTCTAAAGTTGAGCTGTACTACGATAGTTTGAGTAAAAATAAAGTTGATTATTACGTACCCTTGGACTACTACTACGAGTTGGTGGAGTACAGAAAATCTGTTGATACTTTACGTCCACCCCGAGGAGTATTGTTGAATATGGGTACTACAATAAATTCGGACTGGGCTGATTACGGACCGACGCTACACGTAAGTAAAAATCTGCTAATACTAACCTCGAAAAGAAACGAGAAAGTGGTGGCCGCGAAAAAGACTCTAATTGAGGATCTTTTCTGTAGTACCGGAGGGGACGGTTTCTGGTCTAAAGCACAAGCACTAGACGCCATAAATACCCAATACAATGAAGGATCAGCTTGCCTTAGTGCAGATGGCAAAACCATATACTTCGCCCGTTGTCACGCCCCGGGATCCATGGGGAGTTGTGATCTTTTTGTAGCTAAAATGAAAGAGGACAGCACCTGGGGTAACGTCAAAAACCTGGGGGTCAACGTTAATAGCATTTCTTGGGACTCACATCCTACTTTAAGTCATAGTGAGGATACCCTCTATTTCGCTTCCGACCGCATTGGTGGTTTTGGGCTGTCTGATATCTATTACACGACCAAAGATAAAAACGGCAATTGGATGCCTTCTAAAAATATTGGTCCATTAATTAATACCCGTTTAAATGAAGTAAGTCCATTTTTTCACCCCAAGTTTGATGTTCTTTACTTCACCAGTAACGGACAGCTGCTAAATTTTGGTGAATTTGATATCTACAAGGTTAGACGCCTGGAAAATAAATGGCAGGAGCCTCGTAATGTGGGGCCCTTAATAAATGGACCTGGCAACGAATTCTATTTTACTATTGACTCTGAATCCCAGTATTTGTATTACGCCTCTTCCACAGAAAAGAACATTGAGAACCTGGACCTTTTTTCTTTTCCCCTGCCCATGGGCGCGCAACCAGGGGCAAATACGAGCTTCTCCGGTACCTTGGTAGACTCCTTAACTGGAAATCCACTTACAGGAATCGTCTCGATAATAGATTTAGATCATGGGATAGAGGTAGCGCCTAAATTCTTAAGACCTGATGGCAGCTTTCAATTTGAGCTTATTAACAATAACAACTACTTGCTTATTATTCAAGGTGATGACTATTTCCGTATTGAAGAAATTTTCTACTTAGACGGCGCTACCGAGATTCACCGCTCAGCAGCACCACTATCTA
>JAJCYK010000362.1 GCA_029262935.1 Cytophagales bacterium
TGAAGCATCGCTAAAACTTTTAAAAAAATGATAAAACATCTCTGTAGGCATTTCTCCAATTTTTTCACGATTAAATTCCGCTTCCCACACCAGCCAGTTTCGACCACCGAAGTCCAAGGCAACTTGCGCCAGACAATCATCCATTGGCAAGGTAAATCCATACCGCTCAATACCCCTCTTGTCACCTAAAGCCTGCAGAAAGGCCTCGCCGAGAGCAATGGCTGTATCCTCAATGGTATGATGCTCATCCACCTGTAAGTCCCCGGATACTGATACTTTTAAATCCAGCAAACCATGCTTGGCCAACTGATCCAACATGTGGTCAAAAAAACCTAATCCCGTATCATTTAAGCTGTTACCTGTGCCATCTAAGTTTAGTTCTATAGCTATTTTAGTTTCTTTAGTGTTACGTTGTACACGGGCTATCCGCGAAACATGGCTAACACAATCCAATATTTGTGACCAATCTTTGGTTACCAGAACCGCATCATCACAAGCCATCTCATGAATCAATATGCCTTTGGATCCCAAATTTTTGGCCAACTCTATATCCGATAGACGATCTCCAATTACGTAAGAATTAGTCAAGTCGTAGTCCCCTGATAAATACTTCGTTAGCATGCCTGTTCCAGGCTTTCTGGTAGGAGCACCTTCGGATTCAAAGGTTTTATCGATTAGTATTTCATCAAAAACGATACCTGCGCCAGCAAGGGTCTCTATCATTTTGTCATGAGCCGGCCAAAAGGTTTCTTCGGGAAAAGACGCTGTACCCAGGCCGTCCTGATTGGTCACCATCACCAGTTCGTAAGAAAGTGTATTAGCGATTTTATTTAAAGCGATCAAGGCTCCTGGAAGAAAGGACAACTTTTCCAGTGAGTCAATCTGCTCATCAGCTGGCTCTTTTATTATGGTACCATCCCTGTCTATAAATAATACTTTTTTCATGATTCAAATCCCTTAAGAGCATCGAGTAATTTATGGTTTTCTAAAGCGGAACCTATAGTAATTCGTAAGCAACCCTGGCAAAGATGTACCTTACTCCGGTTGCGCACGACAATCTGGTGCTCAATCAAATATTCAAAGACCTGCTCAGGGTGCTTTACTTTTACTAAGACAAAATTGGTTTGCGAAGGATAAACCACCTCCACCATGTCCAACTGCTGTAGTTGCTCGGACAATAGCTCTCGCCCGATCCTCACCTGCTGGACCAACTTGGCAAGGTCTTCCCGTGCATCCAAAGCGAGCAACGCCTGCTGTTGGGTGAGCTGATTCACATTATATGGTGGTTTCACCCGGTTAAGGTAGTGGGCAATTTCCAAAGATGAAAAGCAAACCCCTAAACGGATACCAGCCAAGCCCCAGGCTTTGGAAAAAGTTTGGGATACCACTAGTCTGGGAAACTGAGTAATCTTGCTCACAAAGCTTTGCTCCTCAGCAAAGTCGATGTAAGCTTCATCAAGAACTACAACTCCATCGAAACCTGACAATACGGATACTATCTCATTGCCAGACAGCAAGTTACCTGTAGGGTTGTTTGGTGAACAGAGGAATATGATCTTCGTATTGGCACCCACCTTTTGCAATAACTTGACAGCATCCAAATCAAATGTATTGGTTAGGGACACTTCCGTAACGGCAACGTCGTTGATATGAGCGGCTACCTTGTACATGCCATAAGTAGGGGCTGTAATTAGTATTTCATCTTTGCCAGGCTCACAAAAAATACGAATCAACAGGTCGATAATCTCATCACTACCGTTTCCTAATACTATTCCTTGCGCGGGGTGTCCCCATATGGTGGCCAGTTTATTTTTGACCGTTCTTTGATAAGGGTCCGGATATCGGTGCAGGGAATAAGGGTTAGCCTGCAACCCTATGGGGCCATGAGGATTTTCGTTGGCATCTAACAAGGTAAGTCCATAGTCCAAGAATTGCTCCCTGGCGGATGTGTAAGGGCTAAGCTCTCTAATATTAGGTCTTATTAAGTTGTCCAGTAGTGCCACGGCTATTTGGTATTTTCTCTTCTTATGCTTACGGCTCTACGATGGGCTTCTAGCCCTTCCGCTTCCGCCATTATCTCGACTGCAGGGCCTATGTTCTCAAGCCCTTCTTGAGTAATCTGTTGGAAAGTGATCTTTTTCATATAACTGTCTAAAGATACCCCTGCATACATTCTGGCATTCCCATTTGTTGGTAGGGTGTGATTGGTCCCAGAAGCATAGTCACCTACTGATTCAGGGGTATAGGGGCCTAAGAATACGGAACCAGCATTCACCACTTTGTTGGCCCAAGCCAGGGGATTGCGCACATTGATTATCAAATGTTCAGGGGCATAGTGGTTTATAAAAGCCATTGCCTCATCTAGTTCATTGAAATAAACCAATTTACTTTGTTTGAGGGCTTCGAGCGCAATAGTCCGTCTGGGCAATGATTCTATCTGGGAGTCTAGGCATTCCAAGACCTCTTCTATTAAAGGATTAGAGTTAGTGGCAAATATGACTTGGCTGTCCGCTCCATGTTCCGCCTGTGACAGAAGATCTGCCGCAATAAAACGGGGGTCCGCAGAATCGTCTGCTAAAATCGCCACCTCTGAGGGTCCTGCCGGAAAGTCGATGGCCAATCCTTGGCCGGCTACAACCTGTTTGGCTTGGGTAACATATTGGTTACCGGGTCCAAATATTTTATACACTTTAGGCACAGATTCAGTACCAAAAGCCATGGCAGCAATAGCCTGGGCCCCGCCAACTGCATAAATTTCCTTTATTTCTAATAGCCTAGCCGTGTATATTAGCGCAGGGTGTATGGTCCCATCTTGTTGTGGAGGTGTACATACAGCGATCTCCTGACAACCAGCCAAACGTGCCGGAATTCCCAACATTAGCAAGGATGAAAATAGTGGAGCAGAACCACCGGGCACATACAATCCTACTTTTTCTATAGGCAATGCTTTGCGCCAGCAACTTACCCCAGGCATTGTTTCCACTTTGGTAAACGCCTCCAATTGGCCTTGGTGGAATTTGTGGATGTTGTCAAAGGCAATATGAATGGCCTTTTTTAACTCGGCGGACATCCCTTTTACCGTTTTAGGCAAAGTGTATTTCACTTGCTGTAAGGCCACGCCATCAAGCTTATTGGTGTAATTTATTAAAGCCTGATCCCCTAATTCACGCACAATATTGATGATGCTATCAACAGTGGATACCAACGCTTCACTTGAAATACTGGGTCGAGTAGTTAAAGTCTCCCAAGTATCTCTTGCCGGATTGTTAATTATTTTCATCTTTATAGTATCATCTTCTCAATAGGTATTACCAAAATGCCTTCAGCTCCGGCTCCTCTTAACCTTTCGATAACCTCCCAAAAGTCGTCCTCCTTAACCACAGAATGCAACGAACTCCATCCTTCCTGAGCTAGTGGCAATACGGTGGGGCTTCGCATGCCGGGAAGCATATTGGTTATTTCTTCAATGGAATGATTCGGAGCATTCAGTAATATGTATTTACTATTATTTGCGGTCTGCACGGAGCGGATTCGAAAAAGAAGTTGTTCCAGAACCTGTCGTTTTTCCGACTCAAGATCTGGCCTGGATACCAAAACAGCTTGCGACTCCAAAATCGTCTCCACCTCCACCAATCCGTTGCTTACTAAAGTAATGCCGGTGCTCACGATATCACATACTGCTTCCGCTAGCCCAATACTGGGAGCAATTTCAACACTACCGCTGATCTCATGGATGGCCGCGGTTATTCCTTGTTTTTCTAAGTATTTTCCCAAAATGTTGGGATACGAGGTAGCTATATTAAGTCCCTGCAAACTTTGGACTCCATGATATTCAAATTCCTTGGGTACCGCAATGGACAGGCGGCATTTGGAAAAACCCAGTCTTTCGATTACTTCCAGGTTGACACCTTTTTCCAAAAGCACATTCTCTCCTACAATACCAACATCTGAAACATTGTCGGCTACATAACCGGGTATGTCATCATCCCGCAGGTACAAAAACTCCATGGGGAAATTAAATGCATGAGCCTTTAACTTTGCTATACGGGTGGGAAATGTGATGCCACATTCTTTAATAAGATTCAGTGATGCATCGCTAAGTCTGCCCGACTTTTGCACAGCCAGTTTCAATGGAGTTTTCATTTTCAAGAAAAGAGTTAGAAATTAAATAAGATATCTACAAGTTTATAAGCGCAATAATTAAGTCAATGACAATGATGATGATGGAACCGATGGGACCTCAACTCAATAAAGGATATGTTGCGCGTAATAGACATCACAGTGCAAGTATAGAACTTTTTAGTACTTCAAAAAAGGATAATTCTATATAATGGTTAGTTTTGATCGATTTCACACCATTTCTAATGAACGAGGCTCAGTCAACACAAATAGTTAAACAACTTGCCCTAGCAGAAGGTTTCGACTTTTGTGGAATATCTAAAGCTGAGTTTTTAGAAGAAGAAGCCCCCAGACTCGAGAATTGGCTTAAGTCAGAAAAGCATGGAGCCATGCAATACATGGAAGGGCACTTCGATAAAAGATTGGATCCTACTAAACTGGTGCCCGGTACAAAATCCGTAATTACTTTGCTTTACAACCATTATCCCAAACAGCCTTTACCCGTTAACGATAATTACCACATTGCTAAATATGCCTACGGGCAGGACTATCACCAAGTAATTAAAATCAAATTGAGGAACCTTCTTGATGGGCTTAGGAAAGAATTAGGGGACATTGAAGGTAGGGCTTTTGTGGATTCTGCTCCTATTATGGAACGGGCTTGGGCCCAACGATCTGGACTTGGATGGGTGGGGAAAAACAGCCTACTTTTAAATAAAAGCATGGGCAGTTTCTTCTTCATTGCTGAATTGTTGGTGGATTTGGAGTTGGAACCAGATGGCCCCACCGCTGATTATTGCGGCACTTGTACGCGTTGCATAGATGCTTGTCCCACCAATGCAATCGATCCCTATCAAGTTGATGCTAGTAAGTGTATCTCTTATTTTACTATTGAATTAAAAGAGGCTATCCCTGATGAATTTAAAGGTAAGTTTGAGAACTGGATTTTCGGGTGTGATATCTGTCAAGATGTCTGTCCGTGGAATCGGTTTGCCAAACCCCATAGCGAAAAAGAGTTTGTGCCAATTACTGATTTATTCGAAATGTCCAGAAAGGATTGGGAAGTACTGGACGAAGATGCGTATCGCAGAATCTTTAAGGGTTCACCGGTAAAACGGGCCAAGTACTCCGGCATAAAAAGAAATATTGAATTTGTAAAAGGGCAATAAAAAACCTCGATAGATCATCGAGGTAAATGCTTTATGCTATTGAAGTTGCCGGGGCGTCGAAACACCGATTTAATACGGCTTGATAGACATCTCCAAACTTCTTATAACACCATTTCTGCAGTTCCCGCAGCTCCTCATCGACTAAAGCTTTAATGGCTTTGCGCAATTCTTTTTCAAACAAAAATTTACTGAAGCTTACCTTAGATAAGATCGTTTTAAAGTATTCTAGCATAGTTAAAGATTGAATTTAAGTTTCTTGGCAGCATATAAATATAATTAAAAAGTTCACATTTTTTAACATATCTGCCTACAATTTCCTGGCCTATTTAAATTACCTTTGTGTCTGTTAAATTATGTGAAAAGTTGTTTTCCCTCTGTAATGTTGAGAACGTTTAGCTACAGGACTCTAGTATTACTTCCTATAATTTTATTGTTCACAGCCCCAATATGGGCTCAGGAAGTGAAGGTCAATGTGGGTGAAAGTGAAATCGCCTTAAACGAGGCTTTCACCATTACAGTGTTGGTGGAAAATGATAAACTGCGAAATTTAAATGGGTTTCCTGAAATCGACGGGTTTATTAAACGGGGTCAGTCTTCATCAACCACCACTCAGTTTATTAATGGTCAGGTTTCCTCCACCCAAAGCATTACCCAAAACTATGTGGCCCAAAGAGAAGGCAAATTCAGATTACCCTCTTTTACCATGACCGTAAATAGCGCAGCGATTAAAGTTCCCGGAAAAACCATTGCCGTGGGTCCCCCACGCAAGAGACAGCGTCAGGTCGACCCCTTTGCTTCAGATCCTTGGGAAGAACTGTTTGGATCCAAAAAGGGAAACGAGGAATTTATCGATGTAAAAGCAGACGCTTTTTTCGCTTTGACTACAGACAAAACCGAAGTGTATGTTGGAGAAGGGTTCAACACCAGTTTAGCATTTTATGTCTCCGACCAAAATCGAGCGGATTTGGAATTTTATGATATGAGCAAACAGCTCACAGATATCTTAAAAAGAATCAGACCTTCAAATTGTTGGGAGGAAAATTTTAATGTGGAAAACATTAAAAGAGAACAGGTAACGATTAGTAATCGACGGTATCAAAAATATCTAATTTACCAGGCCACATTTTTTCCTTTGAATACAGAACCGGTCGCTTTCCCCGCCGTGGGTTTGAAGCTCATAAAGTATAAAATGGCCAAAAATCCTTCCTTCTTTGGTCCTTCTAGACAGGAAGACTTTAAAACCTTTTATACTCAAGCCAAAGCAATTACAGTAAAAGACTTACCCGATCATCCCTTAAAGGATCAAGTAGCAGTAGGTGAGTATAAATTGGACGAACTGGCTAGCGGGGAAGAGTTGCAAACAGGGGAAAGTTTCAGCTATAATTTTAAAATCCA
>JAJCYK010000363.1 GCA_029262935.1 Cytophagales bacterium
TACTCTGCTATGCCCACAATACTAGCGCCATTGTTTTGCAAGTTTAGCCCACTGTAGTAGCCCACATTTCCAAGGCCCTGAATTATTACTTTCTTGTCACCGAGGCCTGGGTGAAGTCCCAATTTATGCATGTCATCGTAAGCCTCAACAGCTTCTTTGATTCCGAAATAAACACCTCTACCGGTAGCTTCTTTTCTTCCCCTGATGCCGTGCTGGGACAAGGGTTTCCCCGTTACACAACCTAAAGCGTTGACTTCTTGCGAATTGAATGTCATATAAGTATCCGCGATCCAAGCCATTTCCCTAGGACCCGTTCCGTAATCCGGTGCTGGCACGTCGACTGCTGGTCCGATAAAGTTCCTCTTGATTAATTCGGAAGTAAAACGACGGGTGATTCTCTCTAACTGATCAACGGTGTACTTTGCAGGCTCTACCTTAACCCCACCTTTGGCACCTCCAAAGGGTACGTTGACGAGCGCACATTTGTACGACATCAAGGCGGCTAAAGCCTTAACTTCATCTTCTGTAACCCCAGAACTAAATCGGATACCCCCTTTTACTGGTGACTTGTGATTGCTATGCTGCACCCTATATGCTTCAATCACCTCAAATTTGCCCTTACTTATTCGCAATGGGAAGGACACATGAAAGATACTATTGCATTGCTTGATCTGTTCTATAAGACCTTTGGGATGCTTGGTATAGCGGGCTGCCTTATCTACAAAGCTCCCCACATCATTGAAGAAGCTATAGCTTGAATTTGCGCTCATGTTTGGTTTGTTGTTATGGGGATAATTTAGTGTTTTCGCCCAAACAATTACCTATACCTTTTAGAAAATTTAATACAGTACCCGGAATCTAATGGTGTGTTCTATTTTCTTGAGGTCCATGATCATCTCCTCGCTGTATTTTTTATCAATATCCGTAATGACGTAACCAATGGTTTCATTCGTTTTTAGGTATTGTCCCACAATATTGATGTTGTATTGCGCAAATACCAGATTCATCTTAGCCAAGATTCCTGGCTTGTTTAGATGAATGTGCATAAGGCGGTGGGCATTTTCAAGCGTGGGTAACAGCAGTTGTGGGAAATTCACGCTATTCGAAGTACTACCGGTATTAATGTATTCAATGATCTGTCCTGGTACAAAGTTTCCAATATTCTCCTGAGCCTCTTGGGTACTGCCACCAATGTGAGGAGTCAAGATGGTATTTGGCAATCCAATTAAAGGAGATTCAAAAGGCTCTTGGTTGTTTCTTGGTTCTTGTGGATAGACATCTACCGCTGCTCCCATCAGATGCCCGCGCTCCAAGGCAATCTTCAAGGCGTCAATATCCACTACAAATCCTCTGCTTAAATTTATCAAGGCGGCACCTGGTTTCATTTTAGCAATATGCCCTTTACTGAAAAACTGCGTATTTGACGGTCTTCCGTCTACATGTAAAGAAACTACATCTGAAATTGCTAAAAGCTCATCCATGGAAGAGCACCTGCGTACGTTACCCAAGGCTAATTTTTCCACGAAGTCAAAATAATAAACCTCCATACCCATACTCTCTGCCAGTACGGATAGTTGTGAACCGATGTTTCCGTACCCGATAATGCCTAATTTCTTCCCTCGTATTTCATAGCTGTCCTTCGCAGATTTGCCCCAATTCCCTTGATGCATTTCTTGATTTCTGATTGGAATCTTTCTTAGCAACATGATAATTTCGGCAATAGCCAATTCTACTACTGAGCGGGTATTGCTATAGGGAGCGTTGAAAACCGCCACTCCTTTTTCTAAACAACCTTCTAAATCAATCTGATTCGTGCCGATGCAAAAAGCACCTATAGCCAACAGTCTACGGGCACTGTCCAAAACAGCTGGTGTTATTTGAGTTTTGGAACGAATACCCAATATGGAAACGTTCTTTATTCTTTTACACAGTTCAGCCTCATCCAACCCCCCGTCATAAATCTCCACTTGATAACCTTCATCCTTTAGTCTTTGGGCAGCTTGGGTATGAATATTCTCCAGCAATAATACTTTAATGCGGTTTTTGGGATAGGAAATAGCCGTGTTCATCTTATTTAAATATAATACTTCATCCAACGAAGGCGCTACATGATCCGCCTTTTCTAATACCTTGTCCCGAATTACGTTTTCTGTAAAAGCATAAAATTTATGTGCTAAGCCGGCCTCCTTAATTTCATAATCCGTATAACCATCTCCAATAACGTAGACATCCCCAGGCAAATTTAACTGTTCAATCTGTTGCGCCTTGCCGCTATTTCGAGACAAAAGGTTGTCTTTATCAAAACCCACAATGTTCTCCTGCTCATCAAACGTAAACGAGTTTGCAAATACGTGCTCCTCTTTTACCCCATATTCTGTAACAATGGGTACGATGAATTCCTTGAAGCCATTGGACAAGATATAGATGCGGTCTGCATGTTCCTCAAAAAAGGCGGCATTGCGATGAAAGGACTTCGAAACCCGCTCTTTGAGTGCATCGACCAAGGCACTAAGGTGTATTTTGCGCGCGTCCAATAGATCCAGTCGTTGCTCCAAGGATTCTCTAAAAGACATACCACCATCCATGCCATGGTCGGTGAGTTCTTTCATCTTGTGGAGTCGTTCTGATTTTTCGTCAGAGCCGGCTAAGCTGATTTCTCCCAGCAAATCTAGCGCCTCAACGTTGGTAAAGGTGCTATCAAAGTCTATAATAAAGTATTTTTTACTCAAGATTTCGGATCATTTACGAATCTAAAATTACGTAATAAAACCCTAAATGTTGTTGATTAATTTCTCCAGAAAGGAATGTTTGCATAATCCTCTTTTTTCAGTAGTGAATCTTGCAAAATTTGCCGAGATACTGTAATTGTATGTGGCCCTTTTGACAAATTTTCAATGTTAATCATTAGTAACAATCCTTTTTCTTCCTTATTGGGATGTTTATAAAAGTAAGTCTTATCGGCGCGTAAAGATTGATTATCAATGCTAAGCTTATAAAAGTCGGCAAGGCATTTTAGCGCTTTTTCGGGGAAGGGCTCATCAATATTGGGAGTTGAAAATTGAAAATTCCCATTCCCGATGTCTATGCCATTTTTTAAACCACCCTTTTTTGCAGGCTCGAAATCAGGACAATACGCAATCAAAGCTACATTGTCAGAAACCGTATATCGTACAAACAATGGAATGAAACCCTCTTTTATGTTCATAGAAGGAATACTAGCAGTAGTAATATAGCTTTTAGACAGGCGTTGATCATCATAAAAATCACTATCAACGGCATAATCACTAAAATTGTCCGGAAAATACCGGTAGTCATCTAACTCAAAAAAAGGCAAAAATGTAATTACTAACACATAGAATACCAGCACCAAGCGAATAATCTTTTTTGGGAATTTGGAGATCAGGTTGTAGTAGATGCTGCGATATAAAAAGGACAACGTTATGGAACTAAAAAAAACATAAACGGGATAGTACAGTTTTCTTAACCATCCTATTTTCTTTAGTAAACCCAAACTCAACGAATCAAACATATATAATATCCCGCCTAGCAGAAAAACCAGCATCACGAAGAAGAATACCCCTTGCGTGATGGGGATCAACCAGTCTGGAGAGATTGCCATCAGGGTCTTCATCGAAATGAAAGTCATTCGGATCGGCTTTTGCATCAGGTGTTTTTGTAGTAAGAAGCGGTGTTCCATCCCGATAACGACCGGTTGCCATTGCCCCTACGAGTTCAACATCAATGCCAGAATTGCTGGATAACTGATCCAATGCCCCGCAAAAGCCTTTAACATTTTGCTCCAATTTACGATATACCATGAAACTTCCGTAACCTCGACCCACGG
>JAJCYK010000364.1 GCA_029262935.1 Cytophagales bacterium
GATTTAAATTTGGAAGTGAGACATAGTACTATGGAATTGGAATCAGCAGGTGCTTTGGATTTAACATTACAGCACAGCAAACTTGAAACAGGAGCCATACGCAGCATCCGCTCAGAAATGCAGCACTCCACCATCTCTATCGAAAAGGTGCAACAATTGTTGGATATAAACGCCAACCATAGTGAGGTCGAAATTGACCAAGTTTCGAAAGGCTTTAGCTCTATTTCCTTTGATGGTAATCACAGTTACATCGGTATGGACTTGGAATCCGGAGCGGCAGCAAATGTGCGCGCCAACCTGGTTCATGGTAAGCTTCACTATATGGAATCGCAAATAAACATGAGCTTTGTAAACGTAGAAAATCAAAGATCTGAATACAAGGGGACTATTGGTAGTAACCCCCAAGCGGAGGTAAGAATTGAAGGCGATTTTACAGATTGTAGTATTAGTATTGACTAATGACTCAAGTCTTGTAACTCAAAAGAATCCTTATTCGAATCTAAAAGTTTACCATCAATACATTTCAACACACGAGCGGGGTATTTGTTTATGATTACGTAATCATGAGTGGCCATTAAAATAGCCGTCCCGCTGTTGTTGATCTTTTCAAATATTTTAAAAATACTTTCGGAAACCTGGGGATCTAGGTTTCCTGTTGGTTCATCAGCAATGAGTAGTTCTGGCTCGTTTATTAAAGCCCGGGCAATTACCACTCGTTGTTGCTCACCTCCTGATAATTGATGGGGGTACTTACCATCAATAGAACCCAAACCCACGGTCATAAGCACTTCAGCCAACCGGTTTTTCATTTTGGCACGATCGCGCCAGCCAGTAGCTTGCATAACAAAAAAGATGTTTTCAGCAACCGTGCGATCATCAAACAACTGAAAGTCTTGGAACACAATCCCGAGTTTTCGACGTAAATAGGGAACCTGCTTTTTTTTGATCTGATGGATATTAAAACCCGCAACTTTAATTTCTCCCAGCTGTAAGGCGAGATCGCAATACAAAGTTTTTAACAAACTGGATTTACCACCACCAGTTTTGCCCACCAGGTAAACGAATTCTCCTTTAGCAATCTCAAAATCAAGTTCGCTAAGAATGGTGCTGTGCCCCTGAAAAATTGAAGCCGCTTTTACTGATATTACCGATGCATCACTAAATGTCATTAAAACTCTAATTTTTGCAATTTTCCAAAAGACAATTCAGATATAATCTTTTCTAAAGCCGCTTCCTTACCTTCAAGTCCGTATTTTTCCAAATTTTTTAAGGGCCTGTCTGCTCTAAAATAAGCAATTAGCACAAAAGAGTCATCCCTCAGTTGGATGTAGTCAGGTATTTTAGCTTTTCCTTTTACTTTTATGATATACATAGGAGGCAAGGAACTTAACCCATAACCTTAGCTGCATCTTCGGCTTTTTTGTGGTCGGCCAAGAACTGCGCCAATCCTTTGTCGGTTAAGGGATGATTTAGTAGCCCCACAATTACTTTGTAAGGACAGGTGGCCACATCAGCCCCTACTTCAGCACATTGCAACAAATGCATCGTGTGTCGTACACTAGCTGCCAATACTTCCGTAGGAAACCCATAGTTATCAAAAATGTGCACTATTTGTTGTATTAATGCCACACCGTCGGTAGCGATATCATCCAATCGGCCCATAAAAGGGGATACATAACTAGCACCGGCTTTGGCCGCCAGTAAAGCTTGTCCTGCGGTGAAGATTAAGGTACAATTTACCCGAATACCTTGATTACTGAGGTATTTGATGGCCTTAACTCCATCCTTTATTATGGGCACTTTAACGACAATCTTATCATCAATCTTGGCCAGGGACTCGCCCTCTTTTATCATCTCTTCGTAAACGGTACTGATCACCTCAGCACTTACATTATTGTCGACACTATCACAAATTGCTTTATAATGGGCCCTGACGTTTTCTTCTCCAGTTATCCCTTCTTTAGCCATCAATGAAGGGTTGGTAGTAACCCCATCCAAAATTCCTAGATCTTGGGCATCTCTAATTTCTTGTAAATTTGCGGTATCAATAAAAAATTTCATAGTGATAGATTGGTTAGCTCTTTATGTTTAACGAAAAGTGTAACGACTGTGGTGATGTTTAAATAAAAATGGCAAATCAGATATCGCACCGCTACGACTGTCTACCCTTGCTTCCTTCCGGCCCTGGGGGAGTTCGACAGGAGCTGGTCGTATCGATTTGCCGGGTCAAAGTTAACACAAAAAGTAATAAGGTTGAATAACTTGGGCAGGTTAAAGAGAAAAATCTGGATTTGCTAGTCCTTTTAAGTACAGATTAAACTCCAATGCACTCGCTTCTTCAAAGCCATCAGCTGCTAAATCTTCGTAAATATCCGGTTCAAATTGCCTGGACGTTTTTTCTATTTTCCCATCAGGTTCCATTAATATCTCCAATCCTGACAAGGTAATGGGGTTTATTTGTACAATTAGTACCAGCTCCTCACTGTGAAACTTGTAATATTGATGTACTACTGCGTTCATCTAAGTAATTATGGGGACGGCAGGGTCTGGCAAGGAAATTGACTTTAACAAATCCTCTTCCAGTAAGTCAGCCCAGGTATGCATGTAAAGGATGACGTCCTCACGATTATTGAACCTTAGACTTACCTTTCCTAATCGTTTTAACACCTTTGGGTCCGATAATTTCTCCAAATATTCAAGGTCGTCCAAAGCCAGTCCTACATCCAACATAGAACTAATAAGTAAATCCATAGGAAATCCACTGGTAGGGCAGTAAGCTCTGCTTTGATCTGTCCAACTGCCTTCACTATGAAGGGCGTAATTGTGAATATCTGCCTTAGATACCCGGGTAATTTCTTGGGCCAAATGTCCGCAGTTACAACTACCCATATGCCCCCACTGGTATGGTGCGTGATGTGTCAGTCGTTTGGCGGTATTTTTGATTGCCAATACCAGTCTTAGATTTGCTCGTGCCATTTTATAGTGATAGTTTCCCAAACTAATATAACATATTTTCTGGGGGTGCAATCAAGTGGCGGGATAAAAAGGGGAGAAATCCCCTGGATTTGAATAAGTGACCGGTTTTGAGACCCAATCAATTGGTGTGAAGTGCACTGATCCAAGAAATTAGCCTCTTGTACAAAATTTGTGGATTCACTTTATATTTTTTCTAGATTTGCCGGTCAACATTAATTTACGAAGTAAAATGAAAAAACACTTAAAAGACATTATGTCCTGGACTTCCGTTTTAGCTATTCTTACGCTAATGATGGGATGCGGAGGGTATGAAGATCACCAGGAAACAGATGAGGAGATGGTTCCCGGGTTGGTACTAGAAAATATAGATACTACACTCAGTCCTTCTGATGATTTTTTTAAATACGTAAACGGAAACTGGTTGAAAAACACCAGCATCCCAGACGACCAAGGCCGATGGGGTAGTTTCAATGAGTTACGAGAAGCGAACAATGAAGTTGTTCTTGGAGTATTGCAGACTGCTGCCAAAAGTGATAAATATCCTGAAGGCACGGACGAACGAAAAGTGGCTGATTTTTATGATGCAGGAATGGACTCTTTACGGGCTGAAAGTGCCGGGACCGCTCCGGTTGAGCCCTACCTATCCCAAATAGATGCCATCCAAAACATTGAAGATTTACAGGAATACCTATCCGTACAGCAGATTGACGGTGGAAACGCCTTTTTTGCTTTTGGATTGTTGCCTGACCTTAAAAACAGCAAAGTGATGTCTACTTACCTGTTTCAAGGAGGTCTGGGATTACCCGATCGGGATTACTACACGAAAACAGACGGTAAGTCCAAAGAAATTAGAGAGAAATACGAGACACATGTGGCTCGCATGCTACAGTTTATTGGATATGCTGCCGACGATGCTGCTTCCGCCGCCCAGCGCGTAGTGGCGATGGAAACTAAAATGGCAGAAGCCTCACTGACTAATGTGGAACGCAGAAACATTCCCCTTCTTTATAACAAATATGCCATTTCAGATTTAAATCAACTCTCGGAAAGTTTCAACTGGGGTAAATATTTGGCCGACCTTGGTGCTTCTGGTTTAGATACCATCATTGTCACCCAGCCTAAGTTTATGAAAGCCTTTGACGAAATCGTTAAAAACGAGCCCGTTGATAGTTGGAAAGATTATTTAAAATGGCACGCTATTGATGGCGCTTCCCCATTTCTTAATAACGACGTGGTCCAAGCAAATTTCGATTTCTTTGGTAAAGAACTTCGAGGTACTAAAGCCATGAGACCTCGCTGGAAGCGCGTGCTTGGTCAAACCAACGGCGCATTGGGTGAGGCATTAGGCAAATTATATGTTTCAGAGGCATTTCCACCTGAAGCGAAAGAAAGTGCTGAAGAGATGGTTAATAACATTTTGGCCTCTTTTGGTGATCGTATAAGAGGATTAGAGTGGATGTCAGATTCCACCAAGGAAAAGGCTTTAGCCAAATTGAGCACGTTTACAGTAAAAATTGGCTACCCGGATAATTGGAGAGATTATTCCGATTTGGTAGTAGAGAAGCCAGAATTAGAGCAACCTTCAGATGCCTATGGTTCTTACTTCAATAATGTGGTAAACGCCAACCGATTCGAATTTAAAAGACAGCTTTCCAAGTTGGGGCAACCAGTAGATCGTGAAGAATGGCAAATGAACCCACAAACGGTTAATGCTTATTACAATCCCTTATTTAATGAGATCGTATTCCCTGCCGCCATACTTCAACCTCCTTTTTACAACTATCAAGCTGATGCTGCAGTAAATTATGGAGGAATCGGGGCGGTAATAGGACATGAAGTAA
>JAJCYK010000365.1 GCA_029262935.1 Cytophagales bacterium
TTAATTACAATGTACTGGAAACTATTTGCGGGCATACCAATCTACAAGTTAGTTTTAGTGGAGGCATATCTACTGATGGAGATATTATCAAGGCCTACGAATATGGGGCTTCAAATATAATCGCCGCTACTATTGCAGCACATCGCCCTGAGCACTTTGCCTCCTGGATCATGAGTTATGGACGAGAAAAGATAACGCTGGGTGCCGATGCTATTAAAGGAAAAATAGCCATTCGCGGATGGCAAAAAGACACTGCCATTGATCTATTCGATCACATTGAATACTTTTTCGACAGAGGCCTGAAATATGTTAAAACCACGGATATTTCTAAACATGGCGCCATGACGGGACCTACTATGGAATTGTATCAGGAAATTCTCAAGAGGTTCCCCGGAATTTGCGTCTTAGCCAGTGGAGGTGTAAGCTCCGTGCAAGATATTGAGCAACTACAAGAAATGGGTGTTTGGGGTGTGGTATTTGGGAAAGCGTTCTATGAGGGAGTACTTACGCTCAAAGACTTAGAGAAGTTCTTAGTAAAGGCCTAAATGTTTGGCTTAGTCAACTTTTGGTACAATCGATTCAAGTGAACCCCTGACCAACCGCGAAGGCTCGCATCATCATTCTTTCTAGTAGGTAATTTGAAAATCTCCGCATACTTAATTTTATAAATCAAGTAGAATATAAAGTTAAAAGAGACATTCGATATGCTAACACCCTCCTCCTTGGAATTCTCATTCTCCGTACTGGAATTTGCTGTAGGTGGGGTTTCTTCGTTGGGTTGGGCCTGCTCTGACTGCTCTTTTTGCTCTTTCTTAGTCCCGTTTTTATTCTCATCTTTAGTACCAGTAGTGGCATAAATGCTGGAGGAAACCAACATCATGGCTACTAAAGTCAGTACTTTAAAGAATTTAAAGGTAAAATTAGGCCTCATGAAGGATTTGTTAGTCAGTTGTTCGCTTAATCAATAACGTAGTTTAGGGGAAAAAGTTACGAAAAAAGTTTAGATTTATTGACCTTATGCACCTAGTATTATCATGTTGAAATTCTCTAAAATCGCTGATATTACCGGCGGTACTAGGCTACAATTGGGGCGAGATTCCGTTATTAATAAGCTGTTGATTGATAGCCGCAAGCTTTCTATTCACACAGGCACGGTATTTTTTGCCATAAAAGGCCCCAGAAATAACGGACACCATTATTTAAAAGATCTCTATGCGAAGGGGCTACGCAATTTTGTTATTCAAGAACCTGCTGATGATTGGCTGTCATCCGCTCCCGAAGCTAATGTGTTGTTGGTAGAAAATACGGTTAAAGCATTACAACAACTAGCACAATTTCACAGAGAACAATTTCAACTCCCAGTTTTAGGGATTACCGGAAGCAATGCCAAAACGGTAATTAAAGAGTGGCTGTCGCAACTGCTTTGTGACAAAAAAGTAGTAAAAAGTCCTAAGAGTTATAATTCTCAAGTAGGCGTACCACTATCCGTGTGGGAGCTTAATGATGCAGCGGAACTAGGCATTTTTGAGGCAGGAATCTCAAAACTAGGGGAGATGGATAATTTACAGAAAATCATTCAACCAACCCTTGGAGTTTTTACCAACATTGGGTCCGCTCATGACCAGGGCTTTGCTAGTCAAATACAAAAAATCAAGGAAAAAACTCAACTCTTCCGAGCATCAGAAAAAGTGGTCTATTGCCAAGATCATGAATTGGTAAAACAGCATCTTACCCTGGAGCTAAACCCAGATCAATTAGTGAGTTGGTCTACGAAGGAACCAGCCGACATCACCTTTACTAAAAAATTCTCGCGATCATCAGTTGGATTCCGTTGGGAGTACGAAGGTAATACCGGCGAAATTTGGTGTCCTTTTAAAGACGCGGCCTCTCAGGAAAACCTGCTGCATTGTGTCGCATTGCTACTGGTTTTGCAGTACCCTGCTGATTTCATCCAAGATGGGTGCCGTAATTTGCAACAGATAGATCATCGGCTGGCTTTGAAAAAAGGGTTGAACAATTGCTATATCGTGGACGATACGTACAACAACGATTTGGCAGGGTTGGAAATTGCATTGGATTTTCTAAATCAACAACCTCATGGTAAATACAAAGCATTAATCTTGTCAGATATTCTTCAAGCTTCGGACCCCGATGCCGTATTGTATGAAAAAGTAGCACAGCTTGTTTCTTCGGAAGATATTGAAACGTTTTACGGTATTGGACCCGGTATAACAGCATTCAAACATTTGTTTGCAAGTGAAAATTTTTACAGCACCACTGCCGAATTTTTGCAGGCTGATATCTCTTTTAGGGATCAATTGGTGTTAGTGAAAGGTGCCCGCAGCTTTGGCTTTGAGGCCATCGTAAACAGGCTTCAAGAGAAACTTCATGGTACCGTATTGGAAATTAATCTGGATGCCTTAACCAATAATCTTAATCACCACAGAAAAATTATTCCCACGGGCACTAAGATCATGGTGATGGTCAAAGCTTTTGCTTATGGCAGCGGCAGTCAAGAAGTAGCCCACTTGCTGCAGTATCAAGGTGTGGATTATTTGGGAGTAGCTTACACTGATGAGGGCATAGATTTAAGGCGTGACGGTATTCATTTGCCTATTATGGTAATGAATCCAGCGCCTGAAAGTTTCGAAAAACTTTTTGAGTTTGATCTCGAACCGGAGATCTACAGCCTAGCTTTGCTGCATAAGTTTCAGGAATTCTCGGCTACACAGAATAAACCCTTGCCCATCCATCTCAAAATTGATACGGGCATGAAACGGTTAGGCTTTGAAACCTCTCAGTTGGAGTTACTTATTGAGTCATTGATAAAGCAACCGCTGCCGATAGCAAGTATATTTTCTCATTTAGCGGCGGCGGACGACGTAAATGAGGCGTCATTTAGTCATCAGCAATACCAGCAATTTCAAGAATCGGTGCAAATCATTGAAAAAGGGCTAAACATTTCGCCTCTAAAGCACTTGTTAAACTCTTCTGGTATCGTATCCTTCCCTGAATTTCGCTTTGATATGGTGCGGCTGGGAATCGGCCTTTACGGAGTGGGGGCTGTAGACTCAAACCTTCAAAATATTAGTACGCTCAAAACCACAATTAGCCAGATTAAATCGGTTGCCCCAAATGAAACAGTAGGATATGGACGAAAAGGAGTGGCCACCACCTCTCGCACCATAGCCACTATAGCAATTGGTTATGGTGATGGATTTGACCGAAGAAATGGCAATGGTATAGGAAAGGTGTTAATCGGGTCCCAAATAGCTCCAGTCATTGGTCATGTTTGCATGGATATGAGCATGGTAGACGTTACTGGAATTGAAGTAGAAGTGGGAGATACAGTAATTATTTTTAACGAACAACGGACCATCCAACAAATTGCCCAGGATATTGGTACCATTCCTTATGAAATACTCACCCAGGTTAGCGAACGAGTCAAGCGGATCTATTTTGCCCAATAACAATTATCCTCCGCAGCCCAAAAATTTTCGCAAATCTTCATCCTGCAGGGTGTCTAGTCCTTTTTCAGGAAGAGCTACTTTGTTTTTCTGGGGCTCTTTTTGACTTTTCAGGTTCTTCTTGGACTTGGTCTTTTTGCTGT
>JAJCYK010000366.1 GCA_029262935.1 Cytophagales bacterium
GTTGGTAGATGGCCAGGGCCTGATTCATTTCCTCAATGCTTTCATCGAGGTGATCCAAGGCATAAGAACATTGTCCTAAGATCTGATGGGCCGTGGCTACATGATCGTGTTGAGGTCCTAATTTAGTACTGGCAAATTGGATGTGGTCTTTAAGCGATTCATAAATTTTCTGCGTATCCTTTTCTTCAGAATCGCTATCCAGTAGTGATTCTAAATACCCATTTTCTGCCGCAATTGCCGATTCCCACAAAAGCTGCTTGCTATACATACTCTTGGCCAATTGAAAATAATGCACGGCGCTATCATGTTGTGCATTTCCGACAAACTGTTTGGCCTTGACCACAAATAGATCTGCTTGATCTCGGCCTGTGGCTTCGTCCTGTGCTTGGGTAGCTAGGCTGGTACAAGCAATTAGTGCTGCAACATATAATATTAGGCAAGGAATTTTGTTTAGGTTAGCTAGCATACCATCTTTCAAAAGATATAACTTATAGAAAAATCCATTTGACACTATCTGCTCGATGCTCGTGTAGATCGAGAATACATAAATAGAGAAAGTAACAGCAATATCACGGATCCAACCATTGGCCACACCCATTTGTTTAGTGGCGCGATGCTTATTGGATCCGTATCTCCCTGTACGACAAAACCCGCCCAATAAAATGGGTGGCTAAATAAATCTTCAGCTTGTTCTAAATACTTAAGCTTAGCTGCCTGCAAGGCCTGATCTTTGGGTTGGCCACGGGACAAACCTTCATAAAAATAGGTCATGATATCAGCAGTGGCTTGATCTTGAGCAGGCCACAAACTCATCACAATGCTTGGACAACCGGCATAGGCAAAAGCACGGCCTAGGCTCATCACACCTTCGCCTTTAGCCAACTTTCCATAGCCCGTGTTGCAGGCACTTAGCACCACTAATTCCGCATTCAAGTCCATATTGTACAACTCAAAAGCATTTAGAAACCCGTCTTCCGTGGTGTCAGTATTTTGAGAAAAAATCAATTTGGATTGCAAAGGATTTTCTTCGTCCACAAGTGCGTGCATGGCCAGGTGCAGGATTTGATACTTGTTGGCTTCTTTTTTAAAGAGCATCTCTGACGCCATATCTCCAACGAAGGTAGATCCCTTAAAAAAAGAAGCAGCTTGGTCCACCTCTTGGTTGCTATATTTCAAATTCACCATCTCATTTCTTAAGTTGCCATAAGGTGCTAATTCTTTGGCCTCTGCCAAAAGGCTGTTTTGGTAGGACGGTGCATAGCCCGCGAATTGATTTTCCCATGTATCGGCCTTGGTTTGTTTTTCTGACCATATAGTACCTGAATAAGCATAACTAACTTGATACTCTTTCAACAAATATGGCAGGCTCCGATAGTCATTAGCACTACTAGTGCTTTGGGAACTAACCATAAGCTCGAAAGGCACTAATGAAAGGATTCCGTGTGGAACCACGGTAATCTTGTCAATAGTATTTGGTAGATGAGATCTTATCGGTGCAAAGATTTGTTCATAGGTGGCGTACGCTAAATTCGAAAACCCCTTGGCGCCTTGTTGTTGGTTTGAAGGGTTCCTGTTAGCAATACTAGATCGAAATTGTTGTATTAAAGTATAGAAATCCTCTTTCAAAGGTGTGGCCACCATTTTAAAATCATTGTTGGTAATGGCAAATGCATATAATGTACTATCGGATAAGAAATACTCAACTAAGGCACTCTTGGAATCCGTTAAATAACGCTGTAATTCTTCGATTTCAGATAATTGGTTTTGATACTTTAAGTGATGGTATCTAGGAAAGTTACTTTCAAAGGCAAGGGCTAAGGAGTCAGATTTCCTCCTTAAATCAAATAGATCTTTCTCATAACCTCGAACCAATTGACGATCATACCCAGTCCCTTTCTTTTTTTCTTGTTGGATCTGCCCACGGTAAAATCCTACATCGTTTTTAATCTTTTTTTCTAAAGCTAATAAGCTGTTAGGAATCCCTCCAAAATTCTTGGCAGCATTATCCGATAGCGCCAACTGAAGTACTCCAGCTTTACTTTTTTCAGAAAAGAAAAAAGCCTTTCTATGGTAAATGGGGTCTTTGGTTTTTTGATACAACTCATGGCATACTTCAATAGCCTTTTGATAAATTTTGGGACTTTCCTTACCCAGCGCTAGTTTGTCCTGGGCGTTTAAATGATTCTTACGAATCAGGCTTATCAATTGATCCCCTATTTCGAGAATTTCTAAAGAAAAAACCAAGTCTTTTAATTCTTGATTTTGTTTATATAGCTCTTTAAAAACGGAAGCCTTTAAGTGCAAAGAATTCAACAAAACATATTGTTCCAAAAAGTTGGTAGTAGGCGGATTACTGTATGCTGAAGTATCATTATATTCTAGCACGTTTGCTATCAAAGCTTTTTGACAATAATCTAAGGCACCTTGATAGTTCTTCACTTGTAAGAGTACATCTGCCACATCAAAATAGGATTTGGCTAGATCCGGATGTTTCTTACCTAAGACTTGCTTTCTTAGTGTTGCCGCCTGTTGGTGATATTTCAACGCCTCCGAAAAGTTATTTCTTTGCTGGTAGGCCCAGCCTAAAATTCGATATGAAAAGGCCAATCTAGGGTTGTCTTTTTTCAGTGCTTTTTTCCTAATGTCTAGAGACTTTTCATAGAATTCCATAGCCACTTTGCGGTTGCCAATAAGATCGTTGACCACCCCCAAGTTGTTGTACGAGAAAGCTAGTTCAGGGTCATCGTTATCCATCGTAGCTAAGTATATTTCCAGGGATTTCTGATGGTATTCCAAGGCCTGCTGGCTGTTGCCCTGGTTTTCATATACCGTGCCTATATTTCCATATTCTCTGGCTACGTAGCGATGGGATTCTCCGTATACGGATTTCTTAATAGCTAGTGATTTCCCTAAGAATTCTAGCGCCAAGTTGTAGTCTTGATTATAGGCATGGAGCAGCCCTATCCGAGCATAAACAGACCCCACGCGTTTGTGACTTTCACCATCAACAATTATTCTGATTTGTAAAGCTTTGTGGTTGTATTCCAGGGCTTTTGCGTAGTCTCCCTTGTTTTCAGAAACTTTGGCCAAAGCATAGTAGCTGGATCCAACACTGGGGTGATGTTTAGACTGTAGCAATGTTTGTATGGAAATAGCTTTTTCAAAATAGGCCTCCGCTCTAGCATAATCTCCCAGGTCTCTAAACAACTTGCCGAGATTGTTGAAAGTTTTTGTTACGCTCAGGTGGTTTTCCCCAAAGATTGCTTGCTTGACCTCCAAAGATTGTAGAAAAAATTTCTGACTTAAGGCATGGTTTTTCTGAATTCGGTAAGCTACACCTATATTGTTATAGGTTTTTCCTAAATCGAAGCGTGCTTCACCCGTAAAGGACTCTTGAATTGAGGTGGCTTTTTTGAAATAGTCCATGGCAGTGTCATAATCCTTTTTTAGACCCATGATGGTCCCTATATGATTATAGGCCATAGCCTCTTCGCTATTATTTTTGCCTAGCTTGTCCAAACTAGCACTTACAATTGTTTGGGCCAAGGACAAGCTTTTCTCTAAATCTTTAAGCCTCCGGTAGTTCTCCGAAACTTTGTTTAAACTTCTGAAGTGTTTCTGCCAGAGACTCAATTCAAAATAAGTATTAGAGGCTTCCTGGAAGTGCTTGATTGCTTCTTCGTAGCGCTGTTCTTCCATTAGGGAGTCGCCTTTAGTAAAGTTAACTCCGGCTTCTTCTAGATATGCGTCATTTTGAGCTAGACTTAAACCCGGGAATACGAGAGCAAATAACCAAAGTTGTGACCATAAGTATTTCATACCTATGGCAAGTTCTGAAGTATATATTCCGCTTTTTTGGCATAATTACTTTGGCTTGCTTTTGCCAACGCTTCAAATACAGTTTTTGCTTTATCTGACTTTCCAATTTGCAAATAACTTAGACCCAGATACCACTGAGCGGCTGTGCCATAGTTTGAACTTTGTAATATCTGTTGGAATCTTTCACCTGCTGCCTCTGATTCTTCTAAAGCCAGGTGACAAATTCCGCTATAAAACAGTACTGCTTCATTTTCAGGAATGGTACGACTCGTCTTATCAAAATGATTCAACGCGACAGTATATTGTTGGTCGTTATAAGCCTTAAGTGCTAATTGCAATTCAGTGTCCGCTACATCATCGTTACGAATGGTTATGTTTTCTGGGGGAGGTGAAAAATTCGAAGCATAAAGTTGCTGAGGGCTAGGACTTTTTAGGAAAACCATATAAATCGCGAAAAGCCCTACGAGTAGCAGCACCGATGCTGCAATTAAATAGGGCCGTTCAAAAAAAGGGGAAGGGGTCCTTTCTGTTTGGTGCCGTGATTGGTAGGCGTCAAATTCTTCTCTCAGATCGTTTCTGAAATCCTCTACCGGTGAATTGACGGCTTGGCGCATGTCCTGTATTAATGTCACTCTTTCTGCAAATTTTGGGTCATTTTGCAATCGTTGTTCTGTCTCCTTTCTTTCGGATTCCGAAAGTGTTCCTGCTAAGTAGTTTTCAATTAATTCAATTTCCTGTTCCACCGTTTAATGCTTTAATTCATCGTATAATGTGTCCGCTTCAATAGCTTGGATCAAATTTTTTTGACAAGTAAACTTTCGCTTTTTAGCATACTTCTCACTAAAATCCATGATCTCTGCTATTTCTCTCAAAGAGTGCCCTTGGAAGAAAAGCCCTAGTACTTTTTGACAATCTTCAGATAGTTGCTTGAAGTGTTTGCGGTAAACTTCGAATTGTTCCTGTTTTTGACAATCTTCTTGAACCTCCGCGATACGCTCGACAACGTGCTCTGTATCTACTATCATTTGAGGGCCGGTACGCCTTCTTCTCAAGATCATTAACCATTTGTTACGGCAAACGGCATAAAGATAGGTTCTGAATGCGCTTCTAAGCTCTAGACTTTCGTTTGTGACCTTCTCATAAATTATTACAAGTCCTTCTTGAAAAAGATCTCGGGCATCATCTTCATTCCCAGAGTTCTTCTTAGTGAAGTCCAGAATAATGGGAAAGTAGCGTTCGTAGATAAAACCTAAGACCGCTCTATCTCGGGATTTGATACCTTGCACAATCTCTGGATCGGTATAATTATCGGTCACTGGTTGATTGCATTGGTTGCTAAAAGGTTACCTATATTAAAAAAAAATATTCACTTTCCCCTGCAACCTGATTATTATTGCAGGTAGAAATACTTTTGAAAAACCATAACCAAAGTAGGCACCTTTAGTTTATATATTTATGAGTTACTTTTTGCCCTTGTTTCCTTTAAACCTGGTGGCCTTTCCCGAGGAGAAGTTAAACTTGCATATTTTTGAGCCGCGTTACAAACAATTGATACGAGATTGCATGGACGGGGACAATCGATTTGGGGTACCTGCCTACGTCAAAGCACGCATTGAATATGGTACCGAAGTGGAAATCGTGGAGATTTTTAAAACCTATGACGATGGACGGATGGACATCAAAACCATCGGGCATAAAATTTTTAAAGTAGAAGATTTCTCAAACCCTTGGCCCAAAAAAGAGTATGCTGGCGGGTATGTAGAGCCGTTGGACAACATTTGGGATATAGTGCCTGCGAAATATGAAATGGTAAAACTAATAGACAAACTCTACCAACAATTACAATTGGAGGAGGATTTAACTTACGATGAGGATACACCAGTTTTTGATTTCGCGCACAAAGTGGGCCTGAACTTAGAACAGGAATACGATTTGATCCAAATTCCCAAAGAGAGCGAGCGGGTGGACTTCTTAGTGGCTCACCTCAAACAATTACTACCGAGACTCACAGAGGCAGAGGAAATCAAACACCGGATCAATATGAATGGTCATTTCCGTCACTTGGATACTCTGGATTTCTAGATTAATAATGTGTATTTTGTTGTATGAAGATTCTAGACGCAGGTCAGCTGCGTGCTGCTGACGCCTATACTATACAAAGCGAACCAATTGCTTCCATCGAATTAATGGAGCGGGCAGCGAATAGCTTTGTAAAAGCGTTTGTTTCGTTGCCCATTGATGTTAATGATAAAGACATAAAAGTCGTTTGTGGGCCGGGTAACAATGGCGGAGATGGCTTGGCCATTGCCCGACTCCTGATGGATCAAAACTATCGGGTGCACGTCTGGGTGTTTTCTAAGGAAGCGTCTTCGTTAGATTTTCAG
>JAJCYK010000367.1 GCA_029262935.1 Cytophagales bacterium
AATCTTCTAGGCGTGCGAAGTTTTCCGGGGAAGTATAGAGAAACGGATTGTCTAAATTCTCATAAACTCCGAAGATCTTTTTTCGGTGATTGGCACTTATTCCTGACGCTAACGGGACTGGGATAATGCCTCCTAAGATACAGGCCCAAAATGCATCTAAAAAGCGATCGTTGCTGTCTACCAAAAGCATTAATTGATCACCTTTGCCTATTTGTTTTTGCTGAAAGAATCCTAGCAGCCCTAAAGCTCGACTATGAAGCTCCGTATAACTTATATTTTTTACTTTTTCTTCGCCCTGAAGGTACGTGATTCCATTACCTGATTGAGTGCTTTGCTCTAGTAGCGAAATTAAGGTTTTTGAGTTCATAAATTATTTGGAGATGACTTCCATTATTATTGGATGTTTAGCTCTAAGGTTAATAGCCGGTTCTAGTTCAATAGGTTTTTGTTGTTGATAGGTAAGCCTAAATTTTGGGATTAACAATGCCAGATGAAATTTCATTTCCACTATGGAAAAATAGTCGCCAATACATTTACGTGGACCTGCTGAAAAAGGGATATAACAAAATGGCGGCCGAGATGCTGGCACGCTACCTAAAAAGCGTTCTGGATCAAATTCTGTAGGGTGATCCCACCACCTGGGGTCTCGCTGCAAAAAGTACGGACTGATGAACACATCGGAGCCTGCCGGGATATAATAGGGGCCAATTTGATCCGCCTCCTTGCTTTTGCGAGGAATCAACCAGACCGGCGGGTACAAACGTAGCGCTTCATCTATAATGCTTCTGGTATACGTCAACTGCTCCAGGTCCGAAAATTCTGGATTCCTATTGCCTATAACCTCATCTATTTCTTTTGCTAGTTTGTTTTCCACATTCGGATGTTGGGACAACAGGTACCAAATCCATGACAGCGAGCTGGCTGTAGTTTCATGTCCCGCTACAATTAGGGTAATAATCTCATCTAGTAGATGCTTGTCTTTCATGGGCTCGCCCGTTTGCTTATCCCTGGCGGCCATCATCATTCCCACGAAATCATGATTAACTCTTCCTTCCTCCCGTCTTTGATGGACTACTTCCATCATAAGCTTACCTAGTCCTCGGAATTTTTGAGCAAACAACAGGTTTCGCTCGGTCTCTTGGGTAAGCAAGTCAAAAGGGTTCTTTCCATTTTGATTGGTAAGGAAGGGTACATCTTCACTGAACAACGCCGAGAGAATGATTTGCAAGGTCACCTCGCTCATATCTTCATAAATATTGATAGGCTCACCACGTTCATGATTGAGTCCCCACTTTCTCTGTAAACCAGTGTTTGATGCTACTATAAGTTCACTCAAACCTTCGATTACCTTTTTATGGAAAGCCGGCTGAATCATTTGACGTTGTCGTTTCCAAAACTCACCATCCGATACAATCAATCCATTTCCTAGTAACAACTCTACTCGATCGAAACCCAGTCCTTTTACGTAATTGCGGTTGTTGGTTTGTAAAACGTGCTTTACATACGAAGGATTATTAATCACATAGGTGTAGTTGTTTCTGCTGGGCGCCTCTACTCGGTATATGTCACCATGTTCCTGGAGTGCGTTTTCAATAGATGTTAAGATATCCTCCGTATAGCCCAAATCTTTTAGGCCTTGTGGTTCCGGCGGGGTATTTAGCTTAGATGTATCAGACATTGGTTGTTTTCAGTCCCCAAAAATATATAAAACCATCCTTAACCAAATATTACTACTTAAAAAAAATGGATACCATATGAATATCTATTAATATAATTTACATTTTTGTTCAAGCCCAGTAACAAACAAACCACATTGGAACCCGAAAAGCCTCCATTTCTTAGTAGCTGGAATAAGCTGTATGCTATAGTGCTGGCGTTCTTGCTAATACTTGTCATAATATTTTCATGGATTACTTTCTTGTATAGATGAATCTTTTAGACTGGATTGTATTAGGCGGCACCCTGCTCTTTATTGTAGCCTACGGCGTATGGAAAACCCGCGGGGCCAAAGACATTGAAGGATATTTATTGGGCGGGAAAAACATGAAGTGGGGTACCATTGGATTGTCTATAATGGCTACTCAGGCCAGTGCTATTACTTTTCTATCCACTCCGGGACAAGCCTATTTGGACGGCATGGGATTCGTACAGTTTTATTTTGGATTGCCCATTGCAATGGTTATCCTCTGTGTAGCAGTGATCCCCATCTATCAAAAATTAAAAGTCTACACAGCTTACGAATACTTGGAAAATCGATTTGCTTTAAAATCCCGGGTATTAACGGCTTTTTTGTTTTTAATATCACGAGGCCTGGCGGCCGGTATTACCATCTATGCTCCAGCCATTATTCTTTCTACCATTTTACATTTGCCCTTAAACGCTACTATAGTTACCATCGGCTTGTTAGTCATAGTCTATACAGTATCTGGAGGAACAAAGGCTGTTAGTCAAACTCAAAAGCAGCAAATGGTCGTTATTTTGGTAGGCATGGTGTTTGCTTTTGTACTCTTAGTCAATTTGTTGCCTGAAACTGTCACATTTCCTAAAGCACTTTCTTTGGCAGGTCATATGGGGAAAATGGAAATTGTAGACTTTTCTTTTGACCTTTCTAACCGCTACACTTTTTGGTCTGGTATCCTGGGCGGGGTGTTCTTATTTGCTTCCTATTTTGGTACCGATCAAAGTCAAGTACAGCGATATTTGGGAGGTAAATCAGTAAGTGAAAGCCGTATGGGCCTGTTATTTAACGCGCTGTTTAAAGTCCCAATGCAATTTTTTATCTTATTGGTAGGAGTGATGGTATTCGTTTTCTACCAATTCGAAAAGCCTCCGGTGTTCTTCAATGAACAGGAAGTGGTGAAGATTAAAAATAGCCCTAGGGTAGATGACTTCAATGAATTGGAAGAACGGCATGAAAGTATTTTCCTGGAGAAAAAATCCAAAATGGATCAACTTATCGTGGCCATGGATAATGGGAACGATGAACGCATTGAGGTAATAAAAAAAGATGTAAAAGAACTTGGCCAGGCTTCCAAACAAGTCCATTCGGAGTTGACAACCATGATGAAGGCCAACGACAAAAACGCTGAGACAAACGACGCCGACTATATTTTCATAAACTTTGTGATGGATTATTTACCCCATGGTATAATCGGGTTACTTATGGCGGTTATTTTCTCTGCCGCTATGTCATCGACAAGCTCAGAATTAAACGCTTTGGCTTCTACGACTACCGTAGATTTTTACAAACGTTCCATAAAACGCGAAGCTAGCGAAAAGCATTACTTGCTATCGTCCAAATTATTTACTGTGGTTTGGGGCTTCTTGGCCATTTTGTTTGCCATATTTTCTGCACAATTAGACAATCTAATTCAAGCCGTAAACATTCTAGGCTCCATCTTTTATGGACCCATACTGGGGATATTTGTAGTGGCCTTCGCAATTAAGTATGTAAAAGGCAACGCTGTTTTTATTGCCGTGTTTTTAGCAGAAGCCATAGTCGTTTGGATTTATCTGCTATCAACCAAAGGGGTTATAGAAATTGCCTATTTGTGGTTGAACCCCATAGGCTGTTTACTAGT
>JAJCYK010000368.1 GCA_029262935.1 Cytophagales bacterium
TTTTTTACGACAAAGAAATGCAACAAGTCAATTGGGACAGCTTACGAGTTAGGTACGGTTCACTTATTGAAGATGCTCGCACCAGGTGGGACATCACTAACATTCAATCAAACCTTAGCGCAGAATTAAGTGCGGGCCATACCTATACTTTTGGCGGAGACAACGAAAACGTGGTATTGATATCCACCGGATACTTGGGCGTTGATTGGGAATTAAGCAATAACAAGTACCGTATTAAACGCATGGTAAGGCCAGCACCTTGGGACACTCAAGTTAGATCACCCTTTGATAGACCGGGAGTGGATGTTAAAACGGGTAGCTACATACTCAGTGTAAATGGGATACCCTTGGACCCCAACAAAGACCCCTATGCTGCTTTTGATGGTTTAGCAGGCAAAACAGTCACCATTTCAGTTAGCAATTCAGGAAATACCGCAGATGCCAAAAATCATATCATCAAGTGTCTTACTCAAAGAGAAGAGCAAAATTTGCGTTATCTGGAATGGATAGACTCCAACAGAAAGCTGGTAGATACTCTTTCCAATGGCAATTTAGGATATGTTTACATGTCCAATACAGGAAGACAAGGACAATTGGAACTAGTGAAAATGTTTTATGGCCAATTGGATAAAAAAGGGTTTATCATTGACGAAAGATTCAATGGAGGCGGTCAGTTGGCCGATCGGTTTTTGGAATTAATGCAAAGGCCGGTAATTTATAACTTATACTGGCGGCATGGACGACACATCACGTACCCTACTAAAACCAATACAGGGCCCATGGGGATGTTAATAAACGGATGGGCCGGTTCTGGTGGTGATGCCCTGCCTTGGGCTTTTAGGGAAATGAATGCGGGCCCCATTGTTGGAGAAAGAACATTAGGTATACTAGTAGGTCCCGCCACGGGGCATCGCCTAATTGATGGCGGCGGTATTACAGTACCTGGGGCTCGACTTTATCTTAACAACGGAGACTGGTTTGATGAGGGCGTGGGCGTAAAACCGGATATAGCCGTTTGGGATGATCCCAATATTTTAATTCAAGGTCGTGATCCACAAATTGAAAGAGTAGTTGATGAAGTAATGAAATTACTAAAAGCGCAACCCACATTAGCTACTCCTCCTCCGGCTATGGAAGATCGTACCGCTGCAGGACTGGGAGGGAAATAGGCGTTCCAGTTTAGCTGGAGTTCATTAGATACGTTTCTTACATCAACCCATTAGGCATTTTAGCGTATACCACAATGTTAGAAGTTCAATTTTTAATATATGCTATATGAAGATTTGTCTACTGGTTGCTCTTTTATCTGTTAGTGCCATTTGCTATGGACAAGAGTCTAGCAAAATAACCACAATTGAGTTTGTCCAAGTTCTAAATGAAAATACGAAAGAGGCCGTTTTTTACTTCCAAAACAATTGGAAAGTGTTAAGAGCTACCGCCCAAGCAAAAGGTTACATACATTCTTTTCAATTATTGGAGACAACCCCCAGTGAAGCAGCTCCTTTTAATCTCATGTTAATTACTACCTACCCGAATAAGGAGCAATACGACCTTAGAGAGGCCCACTTTACGGAATTGATTGAGGCGAAAGGGCCTTTAAAACTACTCAATGACAAAGAGCCCGGCGTCTTTAGAAAGTCCCTGTTTAGTACTACCAGTAGCAGGCATTTGCACTGATAGGTTAAGGCACCGCTACCACCAAGTGAATCTGGTCACCTAATTTTATGCTGCCTCCGTTAACAATTCGAGCAGTAATACCGCCATGCCCCCGCATGGCATTCCAGCCCCCGGGACCCAGGTTTTGTTCCATTCTGGAGCAAGGAGCACAATCGCCAGTTCCTTCTAGTAAGGCCTCGCCTACTTGAAATTGACGGTTTTTTAAGGCGGTTAAATTTATGCCTTTGGTCACCAAATTGCGACGGACCAAATTAGGGTCTATGTTCTCCACTTTCAAATAGGAAGCTACGGCCCTTAGATGTTCTGCTTGTATTAAGGTGATTTGTCGCTTACTTCCAGGCTTTCCACTATAATGATCCCCAGCCAGGCTTTGATCAGTCAAGGCCTGCACTCGAGAAACAGCTTTCAAATCCTCATAGCGATCCGGTCGGATACCGATCCATTCTATTTGGCCAATTTGTGGTAGGCTATCTTGAAGTTCCTGAAAATTCATAGCCTAAAGATAACCAATTCCGACTGTTATGAGGTCTGTTGAACAAAAGAGCATGTTTTTGCGTTTGCTATTGAAGTACCCTGTATTAAAATGACACCTTTTCGCCTCTACATTTTCCTCCTTTGTGGGATGGTACTACTGTCATGTGCCAGTGACGACGTAAATCCGATTGACCCATCTGTTGGTTCCTTTGAAGACATTCCGGATAAGATTGATATTATCACCAGCGACATTGATTTGTTTTGGCAATTATTTGACGATGCCGCAGGCACGTATACGGACGAAAATTTCCTGACTAATTATTTTCGAGGGGGCAGCAATGAATTAAGCTTATTCTTTGACGCTAAAATTCAGAATACCCAGCGACTTACTAGTAAATTATCGGATAGTGACTACCACCAATATTACACTTCGGTGAGAACGAATACAGAATCTGCTGCTCTAAATGTCCAGGTGCTTCAAAACGCCTTGAACGATTTTGAACAAAGCTATCCTGCTGCAGTTTATACAGATTTAGCCTTGGTGATCGGTGCACTAGGTACTGGAGGTACCGTGGTAAGTAATGGCAGCATGGTTATTGGTGTAGAGTTTTTTACCCGTAGCCCTGAGACCCCTATCAGTGGTTTAGACCCTTGGGTACAAGAGGTCACCAGGGAATCGTCGTATTTGCCTGCTATCGTGATTCACGAATTGGTGCATGTACAACAACGGTATTTTGCCCTTAATGAAAATTTGAGCGCCTCAGGTACCCTGTTAGAAGTAGCATTGGCTGAGGGCATCGCGGACTTTGTTACGGACATCATAATTAACATTAATTTTAATGATCACTTGCCGCCCTTGGCAGACCCTATAGAAGAAACACTATGGCTAGAATTTCAGGCTGAAATGAATGGTAATGATTTAAGCAGGTGGTTATTCAATGCCTCTAATAGCGGCGACCGACCGGCGGATCTGGGATATTATATGGGATATAAGATAGCAGAGCATTTTTACAATAAGCAATCGGACAAAACGGTTGCTTTAAAAGAGTTAATGGAGATTCGCAGTGCCGCTGATTTCTTAGTGCGCAGCGATTACGCAAACAAGTTTAATTAAAAAGTAACATTCAACTATGAAAAATTTACTACTACTAAGCGCCGCCATGATCTTAACGGTCCTTGGTACGAAAGCAAACAACGACCTGAAGGAAGGTTTTAAAGTGGGAACACCCATCATCCAATCCATCAGTACCATGGAATTTGGCCCCGAGGGAATCCTCTTCCTGGGGGATGCACTTAGCGGTCAAATAACGGCTATTGATACTAAAGACATGGTGGCCAACAACACTACGGAGGGAATTAAAATAGAAGACCTGCAAGGGAAATTAGCGGCCATGATGGGTACCACTCCGGATAATGTAATTATCCATGATTTAGCAGTTAATCCAATTTCACAAACCCCTTATCTGGCAGTTTCTAAAGGCAATCGCAAAGAACTGGGGTTTTGGAGACTCCCCAACGATGTTTCCCAGGCCAGTATGATCATCAAAATAAATGCAGACGGATCCATGCAAGAGTTTTCCATGGATAAGGTAGCATTTTCACAAACTACTTTGTCCGGTTTGATAGACCCCGAAAAAGGAGAAACCTACCGCAAGAGTTCTTTGCGGGTGGATGCCATTACGGATATGGTATACCATGAAGGCAAAGTGTATGTCACTGGATTGTCAAATGAGGAATTTTCTTCAAGCATGCGCATTGTTGAGTTCCCTTTTAATGATCAAGTTAGAGCCGCTTCATTAGAAGTTTATCATGCCGCACACGGAGCTTACGAAACAAACGCACCAGTCCGTACATTTGTCCCGTACATCCGAGAAGGTGCTTCGCACATGATTACGGCTTACACCTGCACTCCTTTGGCCACTTTTCCAATGGATAAGTTCAAGGACGGTGCTTTAATAAAAAGCAAGACGGTAGCAGAATTCGGTGCGGGAAATATCCCCATGGATATGATTGTATATAAGAAGGGTGAGAAAGATTATCTAATGATATCCAATAGTACTCGAAACTTAATGCGAGTAGATTTGGACGATGTTTTCAACATGGAAGAAGGCCTGAATACTGAAGTTAAAGGATTTGAGGTAGCCGGTATCTCCTATACCTCTTTACCTAGTAATGGCATATCCCAGATTGCTTATCTAAATGAAAATAATGTGCTGGCTCTGGTACTTTCTCCTGGTGGGTTAATGGAGCTTCGTTCTTTAAATACTAAATGGTTTTAAGAGCCTTATTGTTATTCATTCTGGTAGGGGTAACACCCTACCTTACTTTTTCCCAACAGTTCCGGTTGATTGAGGAAGAGGACCACCCACATTATGGAAAATTAGTTATTACAGGTATTTCTGAACAAACTTCAGAGTTCGAAAGCATTGCGTCATCTTCCCAAGCATGGTCTCAGTCATTTCAGGTATTCACAGGAACCACTCCCCCAAGCATGGGGCAACCTCCCCTACTGGGTACGCACTCTTTTGAATCTGGCGAATTGCTCTTTCAACCGCGATTTCCTTTTGAATTGGATCAGGACTATTGTCTGCAATTTATTTACGGTGGTGACACCATCACTGGTAATTTTCGAGCGCTTACTTCGGTCGAAGTTGAAATTCCAGAAGTAACTTCCATATCGCCGACCGATCAGATAGTACCGGCTAATGTATTGAGGTGGTATGTTCATTTTTCTACGCCTATGCGGAGAGACCACCCCTATCGCTACATACATCTTTTAAATGCTACTGGTGATACTATCAAAAATGCGTTTTTTCCAGCCGAGCCACCTCTTTGGGACGTTCAAGGAGAACGGTTAACCCTACTTTTTGATCCTGGACGTATCAAGCGAGGGCTCGACAATCATGAAGCCTGGGGATTGGCATTACAACCGGGACAATCCTACAAGTTAGTAGTCAACCAATCCATGAGCAGCTTTCGAGGACACCCTTTATCTCGAAGTTATGAACGCAATTTTAATACCATCGAAGTAGATAGGGAAAGCCCAAAAATTAAAAATTGGAAAATTACTGCACCAACTGTGCAAACCAAAGATCCTTTGACGGTAACATTTGATGAACCAATGGATAAGGAACAACTACCTGGATGGATTACTTTAAGCAGAGGTACTAAAGTGGTGGCTGGAGAGGTTGTGCTAATCTCAGATAATCAATGGGTTTTTGAACCCGAAGCAATATGGGAATTTGGAACTTATCACCTAAATTTAAATGTGCTAATGGAAGACTTAGCTGGGAACAGTCTGCGCAAAGCCT
>JAJCYK010000369.1 GCA_029262935.1 Cytophagales bacterium
TTATTCCAGGTTTGTAGATATTAACCCTGAAGAAGCCTTAGAGCGGACCAATATCAAATTTGTGAAACGCTTTCAATATATGGAGCAAGCCGCCAAGCAGTTAGGCAAGACCATTCCTGATTTAAGCTTCGATGAAATGAATTCCTATTGGGAAGAAGCTAAATCGAAATAACCACTTTTTCATTTTCTTTCAACATCAAATTCCTTTGAGTTTGTTACACTCAAATGGAAACCTTTCACTGTTTCATTTGTCCTTGTTATACAATGCTCTTCAAAAAAAGAACCCTGGAGCGTACGTGATGAGGATTTAAGACTCGTCTTTAAATTTTAGGTATGCTATTTGTATAAGACATAGAACACATTAAATATGAAAGCTATGAAGAATTTATTAACTATATCAAACACGATAGCATTGGTAGTGGTACTACTTACCACGCAATCTTGTTATTTTAATTTTGAAGATGATGGTTTTGGATGTGTCCGCGCTCGTGGTCCTATAGTAACAGAATCCTTTACATTACCTCCATATAATCGGATTATCAATGCTATTGGCGCCGATATTACTTTAAGACAAAGTAATAATGAGATTTTTGAGATTAGTGCCTCGGAGAATATTCTTGATGAAATCACTTTAAGAGTAATTGATGGTGAACTAATAATTGATAACCGCGATTGCATTAATAATTCAAACATAGACATCTTCGTTTCTATCCCTGACATTGAATCGGTGCAAAACGTTGGTTCAGGTGATATCTTTGGAGACAACCTTTGGGAGGTAGACGATCTCGAGCTAAGAATAACCGGGTCGGGCAAAATAGATGCAGAATTTAATGCTGATTTCGTCTCTGCTGAAATCACCGGTTCCGGTAGACTAGACCTCTTTGGAGAGGTCGATATAAGTGCGATACGAATCTCAGGATCCGGAGATATCAATGCTTTTGGACTGGACGCTAACGATCAGGACATCGTGATTTCAGGCTCTGGTAATTGTGAAGTAGTTGCCCAATCGCAATTGGATGTGCTTATTAGTGGCAGCGGGAATGTCTTCTACAAGGGCAATCCCCAAGTTTCGGCTACCATAAGCGGTTCTGGAAGTGTGATTGATGCTAATTGACAATTAAGAGACGTGATTTAAATAGTTTTCCCACTATTCTAAAACTTGAGAAAAGTCTTCTGGGTAGTCACATTCAAAACGCATAAACTCATGGGTGGCAGGGTGTATAAATCCTAATGATTTAGCGTGTAAGGCTGGACGAGGCATTAGTTTAAAGCAGTTCTCTACAAAGGCCTTGTACTTAGAAAATACGGTACCTTTCAAAACCTTATCACCACCATAAGGGGCATCATTGAATAAAGGATGTCCCTTATATTTTAGATGAGCCCTTATTTGATGAGTCCGCCCCGTCTCTAACTTGCACGAAACAAGGCTTACATACCGCAAAGGTTTTAAAAGCTCATAATGAGTTACCGCCCACCTACCATAATCAGCCTCTGGAAAAGCCGTGGTGATCCTACGGTCTTTTAAGCTTCTTCCTAAATTAACATCAATAGTTCCAGTAATGTCTTCTGGGACACCCCATACCAGAGCATGGTACGTTCGTTCAATACTGTGATCAAAAAACTGCTTGGCCAAATGGGTCATAGCAATTTCTGTCTTTGCCACCACTAAAAGTCCCGAAGTTCCTTTATCAATGCGATGTACCAGCCCTGGTCTCCCATTATTGTTAGGCATGGTTGGCAAATTTTGAAAATGATAGGTTAAGGCATTTACTAAAGTCCCTTGCCAATTGTTATAAGCAGGATGCACCACCATACCCGCTACTTTGTTTACAACGAGCAAATGGTCGTCCTCATAAACGATATTTAGCGGAATATTCTCAGGTACTACCTCGGTATCCCTAGGTGGTTCTGGCAAGGCGATCACAATCTCGTCTCCAGGCCGTACTCTATAGTTGGGCTTGATTGCTGCTTGATTTACTTTTACGAAGCCTTGCTTAATAGCATCCTGGACTTTATTTCTTGTAACGTTTGGAAGGCGGTCCATCAAAAACTTATCAACCCTCAGTAAAGTCTGGTTGGGGTCTACCAATAAGCGATGATGGATGAACCATTGATCATCTGAAGGAAGTTGCTCGGTTTCCATGTTGCGAAGATATAATTTATGCTTCTATTCTTAGAGCTTCCCTCAGTATTTCATATCATTGACATACCCATATCATTTGCCTGTTCGTGTTTAAAAACCTTAAATTTTATCCATTTTTAGAGTTGAATGTTTCTTTTATCCTGATGTCCACTTCGGGGGTCTTGGGTAAGGTCATTCCTATGCCTCCAGCACTTATCATTTTTTTAAGATGCCTGATTGCGGGCGTGTTATTGTATCTATACCTCCGCTGGAGAAGTCAACACCGCATCGATGGTTCAGATAAAGGGTTCTTTATCGGGAGCGGAGTACTTCTGGCAATACATTGGACCACTTATTTTATGTCTATTAAATTGGGCGGAGTAGCGGTAGGAATGCTTTCTTTATTTACCTATCCCGTAATTACTGCTCTAGTTGAGCCCTTTATTTTCAAAACCAAGCACAGTTGGTCTGATATCGGTTCATCTCTTTTGATACTGGTAGGTTTAGCCCTAATTGTACCTGAATTTTCTCTAGACAACAAGGTGGCTCAAGGTGTAGCATTGGGAGTGATTTCTGCGGTAATCTATTCTTTTAGGAATTTGTGGAACAAGAAGTACATTGTAAAATACAGTGGTTCTAGCATAATGTGTTACCAGTTATTGGTATCAGCAGTAGTATTAGCTCCTGCTCTTTGGATCTATCAGGTTGATATGAATCCCCAAACTTGGGGGTATATGATGATATTGGTAATTGTCACAACTGCCATTGCCCATACTTTATTTGTTAAAGGTTTAAAATTTTTCACCACTAGTAGTGTGAGCATCATGAGCAGTTTAACCCCGCTGTATGGAGTTGCTTGGGCTATTTGGTTTACGGATGAAACGCTGAATAAAGGCATTATAGCTGGCGGCACTATAATAATTGTTGCCATAATTGCCCAAAACATCAAGCATTTTAAAACTTCGAATGGGTAGTTTTAAATTTTTCGAAAGTGTTCCAAACACGCCTATTGCCCCGGTGGCTACCTTTCCCGGAAACCGTCAGGTGTTTATGAAACGCTTGGATCTTACCCACCAACATGTAAGTGGTAATAAGTGGTTTAAATTAAAATACAACTTCAAACTAGCCCTGGATCAACTGGCTTCCGGAGTAGTAACTTTTGGTGGAGCTTACAGCAATCATATTTACGCCACGGCTGCCGCGGGATATTACTGCGGTTTACCCACCGTAGGATTTATCAGAGGTGAAATAAAAAGGCCTCTTAATCCTACCTTGGCCCAAGCCCATGCTTGGGGCATGAAACTGATTCCATTATCCCGCGAAGAGTATCGACTAAAATCCAATAATGGTTTTTTGAAGCAACTAAAAGAGTCCTATGTGGGGTACCACTTTCTTCCCGAAGGAGGTTCCAATAAATTGGCGCTAAAAGGGTGTAAAGAAATGATCACTGACCGTCACTTTGACTATTGGTGTTTGAGCTGTGGCACCGGTGGTACTCTGGCTGGCCTGGTAAGGGCACTGCCACAAACCACTAAGGTGTTGGGGGTTGCGGCATTAAAAGGTGCTAACTTTTTGGAAAAGGAAATACGAGAACTCCTGGGCAATAACCTGAATTCAGCCTGTCCTTGGACTCTTATTTTGGATTATCATTTTGGTGGCTATGCCAAGACAGATCTCGAGCTTTTTTCTTTTATGAAGCAATTCCAAAAAAAATACGCCATTCCCCTGGATCCCATATATACAGGCAAAATGGTGTATGGTGTTTTTGACCTAATCAGTAAAGAGTATTTTCCGGAGGAATGCAGTATTCTTATGCTTCATAGTGGCGGTTTACAAGGCTCGGAAGGAATCCGTGAAAAATATGGCAAAAATATAATTTAACAACTATATTGGAACATGCAATCTGTCATTGAAGAGGAAAAGTTGCATTTCAAAGCAGCTTGTTCCAGTGATGCTCTGGTATTGTCAAAGTTGGGTAAAGAAACTTTTACCGAAAGCTATGGCCATGAAAATACCGCAGAGAATATGTCTAAATACATCAAACAGGCATTCTCAAAAAAAGCCATCATCAGTCAACTGGAGGACGACATCAATTTCTTCCTAATTGTAAAATTGGGAAATAAAGCAGTTGGTTACGCCAAGTTGAGAGAAAACAATAACCCATTTCACAATAAAAAGGTAAATGCAGTCGAATTAGAGCGTATTTACGTAAAAAAAGAATTTCAAGGCAACGGTATTGGCCAGGCATTGCTAGATAAATGCTTGGCGTTTGCAAGGCTAAGAAAGCACCCGGTAATGTGGTTAGGGGTTTGGGAAAAAAACCTCAAAGCATTAAAGTTCTATCAAAAATTGGGATTTGTGGTATTCGGATCTCATTTATTCGAATTGGGTAATGAAGAGCAAAATGATTACTTAATGAAAATAGATATTTGATTACCCCCAAATATCTGAAAATAATTCTTCAAGTCTTCCGAATCCTTTGGTGCTGATCTTAGGCTGCCCAGTCAAGTCGGCGAACTTCGATAGATATATTTGTTCAAATCCTAACTTAGCGGCTTCAGTTACCCGATGAGCCACCCTGTTTACAGCTCTAATTTCTCCACCAAGACCAATTTCTCCGGCAAAACAAACCTTTTCCGGTACCGGAATCTCGTTTAGCGATGAAATCACCGCTACTACTACTGCCAGATCTATTGCCGGGTCTTCTACTCTAAGGCCACCTGCAATATTCAGAAAGACATCTTGGGTGGCCAATTTGAAACCACCACGTTATTCCAATACTGCCAAGAGCATGTTTAATCTTCGATTGTCAAAACCAGTGGCAGTTCTTTGTGGAGTACCATAAGCTGCAGTGCTAACTAAGGCTTGAATTTCGATGAGTAAAGGCCGGTTGCCTTCCAAACTTGATGCGATTGCTACTCCACTGAGTGGCTCATCTCTTTGAGAGATCAATATCTCCGATGGGTTAACAACTTCTCGAAGTCCTTGCGATTGCATCTCGTATATCCCTAACTCGGAAGTTGGCCCGAAGCGATTCTTAGAAGTACGTAAGATACGATAACTCAAATGTCGGTCTCCCTCAAACTGCAAGACAGTATCAACCATGTGTTCCAAAACCTTGGGGCCGGCCAAAGATCCTTCCTTATTGATATGGCCAATCATAAAAACTGGAGTATGAGTCTCTTTGGCAAATCGAATCAACTGAGTAGCGCATTCGCGTATTTGAGAAACACTACCCGCAATGGAGTCAGATTGGGCCGTTTGTAAGGTTTGAATACTATCCATTATAAGAATGTCAGGTTTTAAATTAGAAACTTGCTGGAAAATAGCTTCTATTGAGGTTTCGGTGAGTATAAAACAGGAGTCGCTGTTTAATTGCATTCTTTGAGCCCTTATCTTTATCTGCTGCTGACTTTCTTCCCCGGATACATAAAGGATCTTTAACTGATCCAGTTTAAGAGCCACCTGCAACATCAGAGTGGATTTTCCAATTCCTGGTTCCCCACCGATTAGAACCATGGCGCCTGGCACAATACCTCCGCCAAGTACACGATTTAATTCCTGATCTGGGGTGATCATCCTTTGTTCTCGTTTGAGATCAACTTGATTTAAAGTAAGAGGCTTATTAGAGGTAGTTTCGCCAGGGCTTTTCCATTGTACGGATTGAGATTCCTTGGTAGTTACCTCTTCGTGTAAGGTGTTCCATTCTCCACAACTGTTGCATTGTCCTTGCCATTTCGATGCATTTACACCACAACTACTGCAAACAAAGGAAGTCTTTATCTTGGCCAATTTTATGAATTATTTGGACGGGAAGTTAGTCAATTTTAGTCTTTACGCAAGACCAGTTGTGCGTTTAACTTAGAGATCATTAGGTCATAAAATTGGACCAAGCCGTCGTATAAACCATAGCCTATAGTTGGTTTGGAAATTCCCATTCTAATCATCATTTGAACTTTGTTCTCATTAACTTCTGTTTGATACTGAAAATAACCGTAGCCCCGGGGTAATTTAAGGGCTGTGGCCTCTGGTATTTCTTCCACCTTATAGCCATCCGGAATTAGTACTGTGATGGCATATATTTCCTTAAAAGAACTCCCAAAATCTATTGGATAGGTCCTCGTGGGAGATCTAAAAGGATTTTCAGGATAGTAATTTACTAGTACTGGTTGTACGTAAATTAAATCACCATTATCAACAATTTCTAAATCGAATTCTTCACTATCAATGCCTAATGGCTTATCCAATATTTCCAGATTGGAGTAGTCAAATTTCAGGGCCTTAGCCTCTTGGGCCATGGGTACCAATTTCTCGACTCCTTTCTTAATCTTTCTGCGATGGCTCAGAGCAAAATATCCATCAAAGGAGGAACGAAAACTAGCTTTTGGATTGGACAAGTCAGTTAAATCAATGGTCATTATTACATTGCGAACATTTTGCTTAGGGGGAGCAATATCAATCCATTTTGGCTCTGCCTTTTTTAACACTAAAAGGCCGAATTGGTTTAAATCATCCTCAGCCAATAAGTTTGAAGGGCGAAGAGGATCCGTAGCATCCAACAAAAACGCTACGCCATCGATCTCGGCCCTAGCAATTACCGTGTTAAACTGTGAAAGCAAAGGTATGTTTTTTGATACCATACCGTGGTTGCGTGTGCTGATTAACACAGGGTTCACCTCCAAACCTGCATTGGACAGCAACATGATTAACAGTAAGTTTATTTCTGCAGAACTGCCTTCTTTAGTGGCGTATACTTCTTTCAAATCTCGATCTGCAAATGTGTCATAGTCCCTGTCCCAAGTGTAGTTTTGGCTTACATAGTCATAAATGATTTCTAGTTTGACCTTTGAAGACTTTCCTTCCAATGAGAGTGTTTCTAGAATATTTTTAGAGAGGCCTTTTTTCTTGATTTGGAGGCCAAAGTGGGCATTGGTATTAAGTTCTTCGCCCAGTGCCTCCCACGTGGTCATAAGTGTTTGGTAATCAGATCCTCCCGCGGGACCAGAGGCCGCTTTGTAATAACCTGAAAGTTGAAACCGGAGCGTTTCTCTAAAGTCCTCTATGGTGGTCATATACGGCTCAGGCTTTATGGACGGAATATTTCGTAAAAACCATTGGCTCTTGGGGTTCCCTTTATATTTTTCTCTTAAACGTGATCCTTGGAATATGACCGTATAATCCAGATAGGTGGGAATGGCCGCCCGAAACTCGCTATGCACGGTAGGATAGTTATTTTGAAAATCCCAACTTCTTAGAAAAACTACATTTTCTGAAGTTAAGGTGTAACTGTATTCAAGTATGGATCCTATACTAACATCAGGAAACACAAACTTTGCAGCATGCCATTCCTCTGAAACTTTCTCATGAAAAACCTCCCTGTTGCTAATAGCATGCACCTCTTGTTTACCATTTACCAGTTTTATGGTTTGCGCTTTTAAACTGGAAACACTTTGTGTGCGGTCCTTTATATAATATGGTATTTCAATATCGGCCTCCTCCAACGCTTCGGGCTTTAGAATTTTAAGGCGACGATGGTAAGTAACTTTTAATTTCGAGCCTGCAAACTGAGCCACTCCGAAGTCACATAGTATGATGGCAGCCGCTTCGGGGTCATAAGAAACTTGGTTCAAATCCCATTCTTCTGAAGTGACTTTACCCCATTTAACGGGAAGCTTTTGACCGTAGGTCTGGACCCCACCCAACACAAGTATCAAAAGGAAAAATATTAATCTCATATATATTATTGGGTTAAATGAATGTCTGAATTGCGTATTTATACGTGCATTTATAGGTATAAATACTTATAAGGTTTAGGTATTCGGAACTCTTGGTGTTTTAGTACCAAAATTTTCTTTGAAATAAAATCTATAAATAGCTAATTACCCATTAAACCTGAATATTTAATTGTAAAAAACCGAATCATACATGAAGTTACCCTTGATATTAGTGGCTTTTGTTTTAGCTGGAAACATGGTCATTGGGCAAACGCCACACATGAAATTTGGCAAACCCCTGATGGAAGAATTGAAAATGTCGTCTTACCCTTTGGACACGGCCGCCAACGCCATTATTATGGTGGATTACGGGGAATCCAAATTTACATACAACAAAGCTGTTAGCTCTTTTCAAATTCAATTCGAGCGCTACACACGTATCAAAATTCTTAATCCTGGTGGCTATGACTTTGCTGACGTCAGCGTGGGTGTTTATCATTCCGGTGGTAATAAAGAGCGTGTATCCGGAATTAAAGGGAATACCTATAACTTAGTAAATGGAAAAATAGAAGCCACCAAATTAGGTAAAAACTCTAAGTTTGAAGAAAAATTAAGTGAACACTGGAACTTAGAAAAGTTCACTTTACCAAATGTAAAAGCAGGATCAGTTATTGAGTACTCGTATACG
>JAJCYK010000370.1 GCA_029262935.1 Cytophagales bacterium
AAGCATAGGTAGGATTAGCCTTAGAATCTGAAATGGCCATGGCATTGAAATATCTTAATGCGTAGGAGAGGTCGAAATCTGTTTGAGATGTGACCAGATCTTTAACCTGCTGGTAAATTTTGCTTAAGCCTTTGTCAATGACCTCCTGGTCATTGCTTTCTGCTACATAATACCCACTGCGATCTTTGGACGTTACCAAGCCGATTTTTTCCAGCTCCCGGTAAGCATGTAATACTGTAAGACGGTTTACTCCCCAAAGTTTTTCCGCCTCCCTGACTGAGGGTAGTTTTAACAAAGGCGGCCACTTACCTGTGGCTATTTCATAAATACAATGTTGTACGATGTCTGCTAACTTGCTTTTGGCTTGTTCCATTCCATTGAATCTATGATTCAAATATAAATTAAACTACTCAGTAATTCAATCTGTTATAAAAAATATAACAGATTGAATTTGTTTTCGTATACTTGTGTATGCTAAAAACCTTTATTTATGACTAAATCTATTATACTGCTTTTTGTTCTAGGAGCAATTTGCGCCTGCAATGCTAGTTTGGGAAGTGATATCGATTCCACTAGTAATTCCATTCAAGATGGGCGCAATGCATATTTTCAAATGGACCATGCTACCGCCTACGCCATTTTTACCAACGTATGGAGGGATACAAACCAAACGCTGGCTGACCGAACCTCGGCTGGCAGGTCTTTATCTAAGATGGACTGGCTACTTTATGAAAACGACCAACAGGCCTTAAAAAGACTGAGCAATTTGCAGGCATTGGATTATGGCCAGACAGAATTATTCCTATTAAAGTCGAGAATATTGAGAGGTCAGTTGAAATGGGATAAAGCCATCTTGGCAGCACAACACGCCTTGGATTTAAGTACTTCCCAAACGGAGGAGTATCATGCATTACTTGCTTATTGTGCTAGTATATTCGAAAAAAGCAAAGCTCAAGTGATGTTGTTTAAGGGCATTAACCTAGGGGATCCGGAATTACAAAAGGGATATACTTTACTACACACTATGGCGGAGGACAAACCTGGGGATGTGGATATAGCCAAATTGTATTTAGGGTATTCGTTGCTTCTAAAGAACGGTCCCGGTGCTTTCAAAGGATGGATGTCCTATTACAGACTTACCGATCCGAGTCAGGTCCATACCTCTTTAGTGAGCGCTATTGATGTCTTCAAGGAGGCCTTGTGGGGTTATGAAATGGGTAATGAGCATCTCAAAATTAAAGTCATCATCAAAGGCCTAGCAGAATCTGGATTCTACGAATATGCCATGTTGGTTAAAAATCATCACTACGGGCCCAACCTACCTGCTGATAAGGAATTAAATGAAATTGCCAATTACCACCAATTTTTAACAAAAACCGATAGCATTACCAAAAGATTTTATTTGCAAACGGTGTCAGGAACAGCAAAGCAAAAACCGTATAAAAAGGCGTTATCTCTAGCAGGAAAAACCTTGTGGGATAGCTTTGCCTGGACTACAAATGCACCGGATTTTTCTGTGGACCAATTCGAAGAGGAGCTCAACAAGCGCTTTAAAACGGTGATGGAATTTATTACGGCCAATGGGTATTTTGGCCTGCATATGGGTCACGTGATATTGGACGATAGCAAGATCATCCATCAATATGAAGAAAAGGCAGAATTCAGATATGTGGCCATTGATCATATGGTATCCAACGGTTACTCAGGATGGTTTTGGGATGGTGCTGCAGAAACGGGAGGCTGGGCCAATGATGACGAATCGTTTTTACAAGTACGCAGCGCTTATACTACGGGCCCTGTACGCTCCTGGCAGCATATCACAGATTCAATAGAGATGATCAAATCCCAAAAAGATCTGGTAGTCCTAACTTTAAAAGATGACTCTTTAGCCCGTGTTAACCCGTACGCTTTTCTTCCGGGTTTGAGTATGAGGATTGCTTATGATCAAACTAAAATGTTGTTGGATTCTTTAAGTGGAAGAGGTTTGACCGGCGGAGCCCTGCGTTTAAGCTTTATCAATTCGCTGGAGCGCATTACCCAAGGCGCTAGTATCTACGCCCACGAGGGTAGACATGCCATAGATAAGAAAAACAATACGTTTACGGAATCAGAAGAACTGGAATATACTGCCAAACTTTCAGAAATCTACTTCTCAAAGAAACCTATGTTGTCATTCAACGCCATTATGAGTAGAAACATTGGGGACGGTACATCCCATGGCAATGCTAATCTTAGAGTAATCAAAGGACTGGTAGCTTGGATAGATAAACACCAACAAGAAATCACCAGTTTCGATACCCAACGGCCGACTTTACCTCAAATGGATCAATTGACCGATGAACAACTTCGTGCCGCCATTAGATCTTTAGACCCCATGGCCAAGTAATTGCGAAATGGAATTTAATTTTTAAAGCGGGAGCTGTCCATTTCAAGTGCTTTCTGCCTGTACCTCGAGTCCAGCTTGAAGCCTCTTTAACTTTCTTTTTAGTCTTAAAGCAATAAATAAAGGTATCAAAGCGAGGAGCAAACCCAATAAGAAACCTTTTAGTACAAAGGGAAAGGTCTGACCAGTGTCGATATCATGCCGGTGATTCCAGATCTCCACGATTTTCCCATCTTTTATACGAAACACATTGATGATGGGTATTTTGCCTTCACCCAACATGATTTTTCCAAACAGCGTATGCGGGTGGTAGTCTGCCGTCCAGCGGGTAGCAACCAAATCACCTTCAGCAACTTGGTAATCAATCTTTGATCGCCAACTGCCATGCTTCCAAAAGAAATCAGCAATATTCTTTTGCTCTACAGCTGGTTCGATAATTCCTTTGCGGTCACCGGTGTCATGTACAACGTACTCCAAGGCTACGTATTTATGGTATTGGTCGGTGTTGTTGGTAAACCAGAGATCTTGATAAAACTCCAAGGCGATTTGTTTATTAATCTCCGTTTGTGAACCGGTGGAGGTATGCAAGCTTTGACCGCTAAGGCCCAGTACAGCAAGGAAATAAAAGGTAAAGCAATATATCGTCTTTCGGGGTATCTGTTTGACTTCCATGTTTCAGGTGGGTTGTCTCCAATGATTAAGATAAGCAGCTAGCATCGATAAACCCCAGTACAGTTAGTGGTTGGCAGATTTGGGTGAGTACTTAGTGGGTATTACGAACAGACAACATTACATAGTTACAAATGGCACAGCTACCGGTTATAGTGATGTACCAATAAAGGCCCTGTTACGAAGCAGGGAAATCTTACATAAAGCAGTTAAGCCCTCTATTACCTTTGGTAATTAACTAAATATTAGCCAACTTCGAGGCCTACCTAAAAACTGAAAAATCAACCATGATAAACAGCATTCAAGATACTACAGAACTGGCCAATGGGGTAAAAATGCCCTGGTTGGGACTGGGGGTATGGCAGAGCAAAGAAGGGACAGAAGTAGAACAAGCTATAGCCTGGGCCTTGCAAAGAGGTTATCGTAGTATTGATACCGCCACGATATACCGTAATGAAGCTGGAGTGGGTCGGGCGTTAAAAGCCAGTGGCATAGCTCGTGAGGATATCTTCCTTACTACCAAGGTTTGGAATTCAGATCAGGGATTTGAAAGTACCCTGGCTGCTTATGAAACCAGTTTGGAGGTATTGGATACGGATTACTTGGATTTGTACTTAATTCATTGGCCGGTAGCAGGCAAGTACAAGGATACTTGGCGAGCGTTAGAGTTGCTTTATAAAGAGCAAAAAGTAAGAGCCATAGGAGTAAGTAATTTTTTGGTTCATCATTTGAAGGACTTGATACCCAGCTGTGAGATCAAACCAATGGTTAATCAAGTGGAATTTCACCCTTATTTAGTACAACCAACCTTGTTGGATTTTTGCCGTTCGGAAGGCATTCAACTAGAAGCTTGGAGTCCGTTAATGCAAGGCAAGGTAGTGGATGTTCCCGAGTTGATGCACATCGGTGAAAAATACGGCAAAAGTGCGGTGCAGGTCGCCTTGCGGTGGAATTTGCAGCACGGAGTAGTGACCATACCTAAGTCGATTAAAGAGGCACGCATTACCAGTAATAGTGACATCTTCGACTTTGAGCTTACCGAGGACGAGATGTTGGCCATCGATGCTTTGGACCGTGGAGTACGCATGGGCCCCGATCCGGATAACTTCGATTTTTAGGGGGCGTCAAAAGCTTCTATTGGTGCGGAACTATAAGTGTCCAGAATAAATTTCCAAGAGCCATCAGCTTGTTCCTTTAAAATAGTAACAAACTTTCCGACATCCACATTGCCATCACTTTTGCTAAGACGATAATATCCCACATCATAGGCATGATCACCTAACATTTTCCGTTCCAAAATACGAAACTCAATGAGTAAGCTAATCCCGTCATCAGCAGCTCGCTTAAACATATCCCTAAACCCGTCCATAAAGCTATCATGCCCGCGTTGCACAGGAATTTTAGGATAGAAATAATAAGCATCAGGCTCGTAAAGCGCTTGCACCATATCCCCGTCTAATTGTACGTAGGCCTCACTGAAAGTCTCATAAACCTTATCTATAGCCGTCGGACCTTGAGCCCAAAGACCTGTATGTCCTAGCAGAAGTAACAACCAGCTATATCTCATTTCTTTTGGCGTTTTTTCTTACCCGTAGATACTTCAGTCATGGTTTTTGGGTCCCAATGCACTGCACGTTGTTCAAAGTAACTTACATTAGTGGCTACCGCGGGTCCGCCTGCTCTCAACCCAAAGGCTACGTCCTCTACCACTGAAGTATTGTTGCGCACGGCGTCGAAGAAAATGGTGTGGTGGTCCAAGTGATCACTGTATCCTTTAGGAGCCCTGAACTCCATGTTGCCCGGCTCGATCTTGGCCCGTTGCGCAGGATACTCTTTAGCATACCAAGCTTCATATTCCTTTTGAGTAGCTTCAGAGAAGGTGGCATAGCTGTCCCAGCCTCCGTAACCAGGAGCCTCTTTCAATACTTTTTTCTCAATTTTCAGGCTATTGCCATTCCAGGTCATCACTCCTTCGGTACCCACAAAACGAATTTGGGAACTTCCTCCAGAGCCGTCGATAAGATTAACTCTCATTTGCAAATTGAAAGCGCCGTGATGCTCTGATTCTGGATAATCGTAACTACCAATTACCACATCGGGCACGTCCCTGCCGTCTTTCCAAAAACGCAGCCCTCCGGTGGCATAAATGCGATTGGGGCCTAAACTTTTTGTTACAAAATGCATTCCGGAGAACAAGTGTACAAATAGATCGCCTGGAACACCCGTACCATAATCTTGATAGTTTCTCCAACGGAAAAAGCGGGTGGCGTCAAATTCTCTGGCTGGTGCATGGCCTACAAAGGTCTCCCAATCCACTGTTTCAGGACTGGCGTCTGTAGGAATGGAATATTGCCAAGCTCCGTTTGCCGAAAAACGATCGATCCAGCTTTCAACCAGTACTAATTCGCCTATGGCTCCCTGATGGTATAAGTCTTGTGCCTTTTGTGACACAATGGAACTAACGCGTTGGCTTCCCACTTGCATTACCTTACCTGTCCGTTTTTGGGCTTCCAATAATGCGGCGCCTTCTTCAAACTTTTGTACTACCGGTTTTTCGCAATACACCGCTTTGCCTTTCTCCATGGCGGCAATGGCTATTTTCTGATGCCAATGATCAGGAGTAGCGATAACTACCGCATCAATGTCGTCGCGATCCAGCAGCTCCTGATAGCTACGGGTTATGCTTACGTCTTTGCCAAATATTTCCTGACTTCGGGTCAGACGCCCCTGATATAAATCACAGGCACCCACTATTTTTACTCCAGGTACTTTTACAGCAGTACGGGCGTTACCAAACCCTTGAATTCCCATTCCGATCATACCTAGATTTACTTGATCATTTGCGGCGTAAGGCGCTCGGGATTGTAAGGTCTTTACTTTAGGATTCTCCGCCAGCAAGGCAAGTCCACCACCACCGGCTAAGAAAGAAGATGTGGCCAGGCGTTTGACAAATTTTCTACGGGAATTCTTTTTAATCTTAGTCATGGGAAGGTATTTATGAAAATTGCTCGATTAACATAATAAAAAAAACCGGTAATTAGGTACTAAAATGCCTTTTAGACAGGGTTACCTAAGGAGTTAATCGGTATAAAAGGGTACATAAACTAAGATTCGAGCCTGTGAGACTCGAGAAACTGGATACCTGATAGTAGATAGTTTAGTAAGGACGGCGCTGATTACTCAGTCCGTCCTTATGTTTTATTAAGTAGTACATACCGCAGGCAATTCGCAACAGTACTACACTAAACAACAAAAATAGACGTAAAAGAATAGGGACTTGAGTTACCAGCGCCC
>JAJCYK010000371.1 GCA_029262935.1 Cytophagales bacterium
TTAAAGGTAACCGGATTTCCAGGCTAATTTGTATCCTCAGAAACCACGTGTAATTGAATAAATAGCACGCTAAGCGCAAGTATCGTTTTTATCATCGGCTGTTCATTCTAAATTAAAATTACTGATTTATTTACATGACAAAATAGCATTCAAAAGGGTTACAAAGTTCCCGGTTACAAATAAAAATTGTAATCACAGATAATCATTTTCAATAATTTACGTTATATTATCCATCTAATCAACGGGGTGTAGTGGACTGTTTATCAGTTTTTTATCTCTACTATACATATGAACAAAAAGAAAATTACTACCAGGAACATTCAGACCTTTTTGGTGAAGAACGAAAAAGACATCATACAAATCATGCTCGCTGCTGTTTTGATTGCATACATGGTGGTCTTTCGTTTTCTGAATTAAGCCCGCTTTTTTTAATGGCCCTTGGTAAAAGGCTGCAAAGAGGATTGGTAAAGACTAATAAACTCATCCAATCTTTTCAATCGATACTGCATGACCCATCTAGGGTGTGGCAAAGGTATAACCTCCTTAAACAAGTGGTATTTTTTATTTATTGTCTGCAGATACTTGTGGTTTTTCCCTTGCCCGAGTGAAAAAGCTATCTCGTGAGCGCCAAAAGAAATCTGCTTTCTCAAAGAATCCACCATAAACCCCTCCCATCCTTCTTGCAGGGTTTTAATATCATAGTAATTTAAATTCTTACCTCCCCTGGTAAAGCCCAATGGAGATACGGATGTAAAATAAAATCGACCATAAAAATTCTCGACACCACCACAGGCAGCTATCATCTGATATATGAATTTTGACGATAATTCTGCCTTGCGATCAAAGGTATTGTCTATGTTACATATGTCCTTAAGCCTTATGGGATCTGTAAAAGGAACACCGGTGATTCCAGCTCCCAATCTTCCAGGGTTTATTCCAATCAAAAATACCCTAGGCATGGAATCCGAGTAAAACTTTGTATAAAAATCCTGCATTATCCTGCGGGCAGCATCTTGTTGATGGGGATAAAGCACTTCAACTTCTTGGGGTACTTCAGGACCCGTTCCTAACTTTTCGAAAAATTGTAACACTTGATCCCCAAATAATCTCATGACTCAAATTTAGAATTATTCAAACAAAAAAAAACCACTTCATTCGAAGTGGTTTTTGCTGATTATTTTAGAATTAATACATTCTCTTCAAGTAAATGGGCTTGCGTTCCAGATGCTTTCCGGTCTGTTCATAAGCCACTAATCGGTCATTTTTCATCAACCAAACATCATTATCATCGTTGTCGTCTCCTACATTAATGTGCTCGAAATCATCTAAGACCAGGGCTCCATGACTATCAATGTACCAGGTGCCGTATTCTACTTCTCTTTCTCCAAACGCCTCGACAATAATTTTAAGTCGGTTGTCATCCATAAAGCGCATTTCGATGTCAATTTCATCAATGATACCAAACACCATAGATGAAACAGATTTGGCAAACACCCGTCCTAAAAAGGGAATGTCATCATCTTTCAGTTCTTCCTCAATTTCTTCTTCATCGATATCAATAATCATTTTCCAATTTCCTTTGAGGTCCCTCTCCTTCACCTTGTTTTGTGCATTGGCAGTAAAACTAATGGTGAACAACATGAGCAATAGCAAAGCGGTATATTTCATAACTCAGTATTTTGTATTACAAGGTACTAATTTATAAAATATACTCAATTAGGCAATATAAGGTTACATGCAAATGACTTTGATTCGATAACTACCTGATAATCAATTCTATTAATTTGACCAACTATCTGCTTACCTAGGCATTAATTAGGTCCCAAAGTTTAAGTTGTTCTTTTTTATGCTTTAATATCAATAAGGGTATCTTTTTCTCCTGCTGCACTAAACGTTCTGTTTCGCTACCCAAAAAGAACTTAGAAAAACGTGATCGACCACTGGATGCTGCCAAAATCAAGCTTGCTTGTCCTTGCTCCGCCTCCCGTTTAATATGATCCGCCGCATAAGATCCCGCCAAAGGTGTAAACAGGGAAGCAACTTCCAATTCGTAAGGATTGTATTTTTTGTTAAACTCCTCAAATTGCTGTTCAGCGAGTTCCCTCACCGCTCGCATAATTTCATCTTTAGGGAATCCTTCGTAATAATACGCATGAGGCATTTCATAAACGTGCTGCAAGCTTATCTTAGGCACCGGTGTAAACTCTTGAGCCATGTGCAGCCCCTGGTTAAACGCCTGACCACTAGCTTCCGAAAAATCAATTGGAATCCAAACGTTTGAAATGTTAGCAGGTAGTTCTTTTGGAATAAATAGCACGGAGCACACTGACTTTCGCACGAATTTTTTAGGAAAAAGGCCTCTACCCTGATGCTTATCTTTGCTACCTGCAATGAAGAGATCAGTTTGTTTTACATATGACTCTTGCCAAAGATCAAACTGTACGGACCCCTCCATAACCTCGCAAAATATGGGATCATTGCCGGTAAAATGTTTGAAGACCTTATCTTCCACTTCCTGCATCAGCCCATCATAACTTGGCATTCTAACTTCATTGGATAATTTGGTGGATACCTCATCTGGCAGCCATGGTACCATATGCATAAACTCAATCCGGTCTGGCTTCAATACATCACTAAGCATCTTAGTGAATTTTATTACGCTATCATCAATTTCGGATAGGTCCAGCCCTACCATCCAGTTTTTTAAGGATTCCATCGGTTATCATTTTGATATTCAAAAGTTAAGCTGAATTTTGTCTGTTAAAAGTGACTCTGGTTAGAAGAAGTTATGATTAATGTCAGCTAAAACCAGAGAATTAATGGCACTCCTGCCGCTCATTTGGGATATCGAGCGCGGATGGCCCACTTTGGTTACTAAGTGTTTCTTAATCCTCTGGTTTAACTTATCTGAAATTTCCGGTGCCCACTACAGCACCACGTCCTTTAAAGGTTTTGAAGGCTTCAATTTTATAGGAAAGGTAACTACCGGCAAATCCACGTGATTTACGACTTGCTCAGAAAGGCTTCCTGACAATAAGTGATTTATACCGGTTCTCCCATGAGTAGCCATCGCGATCAAATCAGCTTGGTGGTCTTCTGCAAAATGCCTTATGCCATCTTCTTCTACCAGATCACTGTAAATATTAACGGTGTAATTTTGAAGGTTCTGCTGTTGTGCAAACTCCAACAAGTACTTCATCCCATGTCGATCGCTTACAAAACTACCAGGGGTATTTATGGTAACTAAATGCAGTCTGGCATTAAACATTCGTTGCAAATCTTTTAATTCCCACGCTAGATATTCCTGATCCTCAGAATAGCTCATGGCAAAAACCAATTCCTTTATATCTTCTAAAAGAATGGGCTGCTTAATGGTTATTACTGGGACCTGTGCATGACGTACCACTTTTTCAGTGTTGCTTCCCACTAATACTTCATCAATACCTGACACCCCCCGGGTACCCATTACGATCAAGTCGCACGTTTCACTCTTTATATAATTGCTTATTTTACGATAGGGGTTTCCGATTTTAATTTGGTAGGAGGCTTTTACTTTTACATTTGATAATTCATTGACGATCAATTCCAATTGCGCCTTTGCCCTCTCAATTACTTTAAGTACAAATACATTCCCCAATTGATCGTGCATGCCTCCACTTACCGCGGTCATATAGGGAGCAGATGCTTGTTCAACCACATGTAGTAAGTTAACTTCCATATCATGCGCTAATGCCAGCTGCCTGGCAAAATCTAAGGCATTGGTAGCACTATCGGAGAAATCCGTGGGTACTAGAATCGTTTTCATGTTATGTTTGGTTCTCTTAAACTTCTTTTTGTCAACCAGGGTAATTCGGAGCCTGGTTTTGATATCATGGCATGCTGTACCATAATAAATTCCATTACATTTTCCATATTTAATACACCTATAAGTTGTCGGTTTTTAACTACTGGTAGTATCGATAATTTCTTTGCCTGCAGTTCTTCAAATACTTTATCCAAAGGTTCGGCCGGAGCAAGTTCTCTAAACGAAGTATTCATCACCTTAGCTACAGTTAATTCGTTATCTCCTTGTTTCAACCCCTTTATTATGCCTTGAGCGGTTAATACACCCACCGCCTGGGTTCCATCCATCACCACAAAGTCCTTTTCTTGGCTATCCAATAACAGTCCTACAGCCTGCATCAACACTTCTGATGCTTGCAACGTGTGGTATTTTCGCATCATGACGTCTGCTACCGTAAAATCATGCAGTTGTGATTTCTGCTCCACTTGGTTCAATTCAAACTGGGCACCTAAGTAGACAAAAATGGCTATTAGTAATAAAAATGGGTTGTAGAACAAACCTACGAAGGCAAATATGATGGCAATGAACTGCCCTAGACCCACGGCCATACGAGTGGCTTCTAACCTCGTAAAGCGAAAAGCTAATAAGGCCCTAAAGACGCGACCACCATCCATAGGAAAAGCGGGTATTAGATTAAAAACGGCCAGAATTAAATTGACTAAAAAGAGGCTAGCCAAGAAACTAGGGACCTGCATTTGATCCAAATTGTCTATCTGTGGGATCAGATCCGCATCAGTGGACAACAAATATATACCTATGAGCAAACTGATTCCCACATTTACAGCTGGGCCTGCCAAGGCCACCAACAACTCTTGCTTGGGGTCTTCGGGTATTTTTTCCAACCGTGCTAAACCTCCAATAGGTAATAAGGTTATATCTTTAGTAGTAATATTAAATTTTCGAGCCATAAGCGCATGGCCCAACTCATGTAGAACCACACATCCAAAAATCGTCAACACAAAGAGAGAAGAAACTAAAATCTGATCCCATGATTTTCCTACTTGCCATTGACTGAAAATCACCCACCCCAATAGGATTAGGAAGGTCCAATGAATAAACAATTTAATACCCGCGATGCGCCCAAGGTTTAATGACCATTTCATACCTCAATCTAGGTATATGCCTGACGTGGATACATGACGCTTAGCATGGCACCGGCTGATTTATATCAACCCTTGATGGAACCCTAGAAGCGCATGGTTATTGACAAATAGTTATTTCATCACTGGAAAGAGCAAATTTTGGACTCAGATAAGGCACCCCTAATCCTAGCCCCCTGATTATCAGCAACATTCCAAGAAATGCAGTAACGACTTTTAATACCAGCTTACTGTTCCATCTTTTAGGAAAATAAAAAGATCCTGTGGTTATCATAATCAGCATAGGCAAGGTACCCAAACCAAACAAACCCATAAACAGGGCTCCGGAAACCATACTTCCACTGGAAATCGCGGTAGCCAATGCCACATAGGTTAAACCACATGGTAAAAGACCATTTAATGCTCCCAGCCATAATTGCTTATTAGGGCTCATCGCTAGGTCATTACCCATACGCAATTTAAGCCACACCAAAGGTTTATTTAGAATACCAGTATACCATCTACTGGAAATTACTAATCCCAGGATTATCAGTAATCCAGTAGCAATAGATAGAAACTGTTGACCTAAAGTCCATCTTAAACTTATACCTAAAACACCCGCTAGGACACCCAGAATTACGTAGGTGAAAATTCTACCCCCATGATAAATCAGTTGCCCTCTTAATGATTGCCGGTGACGCTGATTGAGGGTCCATAAGATGGGGCCACACATGGCTAAGCAATGTAGGCTTCCTAATAACCCTAAAAGCAATCCGCCCCAAATCATGGAAGATAAATTGGATGTTCTTTGTAATAAGATTTTGATAAGGATTCCCAACTTATTTGTAGCTTCCAAAGCCCTGAAGCCAGTTCATGTACTGGTATATGTTGGTAGTTTAATGTATCCAATGAAAGCGCAAATTGTTGGTCAAGATCAGCATCTGAAGGTCGATACATCTTCACGGTCCCTTTTACTTCTTCATAACTTTTTGGGAAATGGATTGCCAATGCCTGAGTATCAGAATTTAACTCAATGTGTATTTTTTCCTTTAAGCTCCTTTCGTTTTCAATTCGTTCAATCTGGCTTTGGTACACCAATTCTTGCCGGTAGTAATCTTGAGAAACCAGGCTAACATCGGATTGAAATGACTTAAAAGCCAAAATGACCAGTACTACGACAAATACTAAATAGGCTACTATTATTTTATGTCCCCAATGCATTATCTCGTTGTTTTAATTGGTCCTAGAAAATTCGTTTTTACTTTCTCCAATAACTTGTCGTTACTGTATACACCAAGTACCAGCGGGGTCTTAGTAGCTGCTAGTTTACTTGTAGGAATTTCTATAAAGTAGACGGACTCTACCATGGTGTTTGATGATACGAACACCTCCACACCTCCTACTTTTGAAATCTTCGCTTCCGGAAAATTCTCTATACGTAGACTTAAGGGGATACCCTCAAAAGTTTTGTTGACAAATTGTACATTGTATAGATTACTAATAGCGCCGTTTTCAGTTCTTTGATATAGTTGTCCAGTCAGTCTTAATACGGTGGACTCTAAATCGCTTCTGCTAAACAACAAGTATCCTAAAAGCGTCAATAAAATCGTTAATACGGAAATATAACCCCATAACCGGGGGCCAAATTTAAGTTTTTTACCTTCATTGATTCCATTGTATGAATCGTATCGGATAAGTCCCTGTGGTTTTTGGATCTTATCCATTACCTCATCGCATGCATCGATGCAAGCGGTACAATTGACACATTCCAATTGCGTTCCGTTGCGAATATCAATACCTGTGGGGCAGGCATGAACGCACAATTTACAATCAATACAATCTCCAGAAGATTCCGTGGGAGCCGCCTTTTTCAATTTACCCCTCGGCTCACCGCGAAGCCAATCATAGGCTACTACAATGCTGTCTTTGTTTAATAAAACGCCTTGTAAACGTCCGTACGGGCATATTACGATACATGCTTGTTCTCGAAAATAGGCAAATACGCCATAAAAAATGCCGCTAAAAAAGAGCAGGCCTAAAAAACCTCCCAAATGTGCAGCAGGACCCTCTTTGATGACCGTTGCTACCTGTTCCACTCCGATTAAGTAGGCCATCATCAAATGGCCGATTAATACTGAAATCAAAAAGAAAACTACTTGCTTGGTTCCTTTTTTTACGGTCTTTTCAGTATTCCAAGGCGCTTCATTAAGTTTACGCTGTTGATTTGCATCCCCTTCAATCCAATACTCTATTTTACGAAATACCATCTCCATAAATAAGGTTTGTGGGCAAGCCCAGCCACACCAAATACGACCGAAAGCAGTGGTAAACAGGATAATAAAAACGAAGAACGTAATCATCGCCAAACCAAAAAGAATAAAATCCTGCGGCCAAAAAGCTTGACCCAGAATGATGAACTTTCGTTCAAAAAAATTCATGAGCAACAAAGGTTGCCCAGCAATCTTAATAAATGGACCAGCAAACAGCAGCAACAAAAGCAGTACACTTACTACTACTCGTTGTGAATGAAATCGTCCCTTAGGCTTTTTTGGATACACCCAAATCCGTTTGCCATCAGCATCCACCGTGGCAATGGTATCCCGATACTCTTCGTCGTATTGATATAAGTCTTGCATACGGGCCTAAGGGGCGTTTTCTTCATATAGATCACCTTGTGGTCCTTTAGCTTGTTCAGGATTGGTTCCGCTCAGAGAAACGATGTATGAAGAAACTTCGCTCATTTGCAAGGGGCTAAGGATGGGTTCCCAGGAAATCATGCCTTTTTGCGGAATCCCATATTTGATGCTTCTGAATATGCTTTGAATACTTCCCCCATGTATCCAATAGGCATCGGTCAAATTAGGTCCAATATTACCACCACCATCATCTCGATGACAGGAGGCACATTGCATGTCGTATATCTTCTGTCCACTGGTCAAAGCGGAAGCCGTTTCGTCATAAGTTACGGTAGATTCATCAATGGTCCCGGTAGCTTCACTTTCCACAGCTAACCTGGCAGAGCGATTCGCATTGGCTTCGGCCATTTCTATTTCATATAATTCCGCAGGTAAGGGAGCACTTTCAAATACATGGTAAACCAACATGTAGACAATACCGATCACGATACCTAGGTAAAACATGGCGGTCCACCAAGGAGGCAAATGGTTGTCCAATTCTCTGATCCCATCATAATTATGATCCAGCAATACATCCGCCTCCCTTTCTTTAGGTACACTTTTGTTGAATCGATCCCAGAACTGTTGCCACCGGCTCTCTTTTTTTATGCTGGCGGATTCTTTAGGTTTTTGCATGGCCACCTGCAGTACGTTAAGGGTGTAGATAGCTACCATTAGCACTAGTAGCGCTATGATTATGACAAAGATCAGGACCCAGAGCAACAGGGTTTCTTCATTCCAAGTGGTGGAAACCTCGGACTGACCAAACGACATCTGGGGCAGTAATAAAGTTAACAAGATGGCTATTCCTTTCTTTTTGTTGCTTCGCCCCTGTTTTAAATCCTTATCATCTTCCAATGGCAAGTTCTTCATTTTACTAATGTATCCACCATCTACTTTAAACAGCCACCATATCAGCATCATAAAAAAACCGAAAAAGATCGTCAACGAAATGATGGGCCAGATGGCAACGTTTTGAATTTGCTCGAAATAATATTTAAACATGATTACTCTCCTTTCTGGTTAGATACGTTAAGGGTAGCCGAAGACTGGCCTTTTATATCAGTACCCAGTCTTTGTAGATAAGCTATTAAA
>JAJCYK010000372.1 GCA_029262935.1 Cytophagales bacterium
TGCTTTTTCTGGAGATGCCATTTATCAATATGTCAATGCCACCAGAGATACTTTTGAAATCAAATTTGAAAACTTTCTACTAGTACGAGATAAAAAGCTAAAAGGAAATCAAGTGTTTACCGTAGGTACCGGTGAAATTAAAGAAAGTGATAATATTTATATCATGCCAAGCACTTTGTATAAGGGGGATGTTACCTTATATGCAAACCGGCGTATCCTGCAAATGGACGGTTTTATTAAGCTTGATCTCAAGAGCATGCCCGACAACGATTCCTGGCTGGCGCATAGCAGTGATTCAGAGGTACAAGACCTGGTTATAAATGTAAGCGAAGCCGTTACTGAAACCGGGCAACCTTTAACTTCCGGTTTTAATATAGATGCTGATAATGGAGAAATTTACGGAACCTTTATTAGTGAAAAAAGAAGCCCTGCTGATTTGGAAATTTTTAATGCAAAAGGGTTGTTTTCATATGATTCAGCGAAAAGCGAATATAGGGTAATTCATCCCAATAAAATCAAAGGAAGTTCTTTAGCAGGAAATGTCTTTGCCTACAATGATAACACCACAGACATCCGTTATGAGGGTCAGTTTAACTTTTTGCATTCGGATACTCAAATTGGACTATTAGCCTCCGGAAAAGGGAAAGGAAATTTGAAGGAAAAGAGTTTCGCTTTAAACTCCTTGCAAGCATATCAATTTGACTTGCCCATAAAAGCCATGGAAATCATGGCAAGCAACACCGATGACATAGTAGCCAGGGTAGGAGCTCCGGCAGCAAAAACAGACCAATCCACACTATTGCATAAAGTAGCGGATGCCGTTGGCGAAAAAGCCGCTTTGGAATACCAACAACGTTCCGTGAGTGAATTCATTTCCTTAGCCAACGTTTCCAATGAATTGGCACGGGCTCTGGTGTTGTCAAATGTAAATATGAAATGGTCCAATGAACATAATAGTTGGTACAGTGTAGGCAATCTGGGAGTATCTAATATTCTGGAAAATGAAATAAATGGTAAGCTTGAAGGCTTCTTGGAAATACGTAAAAATGAAGACGGTGATGAATTTCATCTTTTCTTTAAGGCATCTCCCTCAACCTATTACTACTTTAGTTATATTGAAAATAGGCTTTACACTTTTTCGTCTAGTAGCGATTTTAATTCTGAGATAAGCCGAGGCAGTAAAATAAGCCGAGTTGGAATTAGCGAGTATGCCTTTACTACCACTGATATGGAGGGGATGTTAGAGTTCATCGATCGTTTCAGAAGAGATTATATGGACATTACCGAGCCGTACGAAATTAACACGTTTGCCGAGGAGGAAGTGCTTGATGAGGACTTCACCTCATTTGAAGAGGAAAAAACTGAGGATGAGGAAGATGACGCGGACGGTTTTTAATATTCGCAATATTTAGTTATACTTGAGCGCTTTTTTCAGCAACTTGAGAATATATGCATTTTGAAACCATTGCTATTGGAGTCGTGCTTGCTTACCTACTAGGTTCATTACCGTCATCTGTGTGGTTGGGCCAAGCTTATTTTGGAATTGATGTAAGGGATTTTGGCAGTGGTAACGCTGGTGCTACCAATACATTTAGAGTATTGGGTAAGAAAGCCGGGATTACTGTGATGGCCTTAGATATCTTTAAGGGATTGACTGCCGTAACCTTAGCCACCGTTTGGATGCAATTGGGGTTCATAAACGAGTCCCAAATTATTTTGTTTAAGTTGATCTTCGGCATTAGCGCAGTATTGGGCCATGTCTTTCCTATCTATGTGGGATTTAAAGGAGGTAAAGGCGTAGCCACTTTATTGGGGATGGTGCTGGGAATAAATCCAGTAGTCGCGGGTATCTGCGTCGCTGTGTTTATGATAGTACTATTAAGTACTAAATATGTCTCACTGGGGTCAATTATTGGTACTTTGGCTTTTCCTGTGACATTAGTACTAACCGATATACAACCGAATGATATGATCCTGATATTTTTCGGCTTTGCATTTTCAGGAGTGGTCTTTTTTACACACAAAAAAAATGTGCTTAGAATTTTGAATGGTACTGAAAATAAAGCCAATTTTCGGTCCAAGAAAAACCCCTAAGCATGGACCACATCAAATCCTACATCGATCAAAATCAGCAACGCTTTCTTGACGAGTTATTACAGCTGTTACGCATACCTTCCGTAAGTGCGGATAGTAAATTCAAAGAAGATGTTTTACGAGCAGCAGTCTACTTACAAGACGCCTTAAAAGATGTTGGGGTAGACCATGTGGAAATATGTCCTACCGCGGGCTATCCAATTGTATATGCTGAAAAGATCGTAGACCCATCTTTGCCTACTGTGTTGGTATATGGGCATTATGATGTTCAACCCGCCGATCCCTACGAATTGTGGGATTCTCCTCCTTTTGAACCTGTTATAAAGGATGATAAAATTTATGCCAGAGGGGCCTGCGATGATAAGGGACAGCTTTACATGCACATCAAAGCTCTGGAGATTATGATGCAGGGAGGCCAACCGCCATGCAACATAAAGTTTATGTTAGAAGGCGAAGAAGAAGTAGGCTCAGGCAATTTAGAGATTTTCGTAAGAGAAAATGCTGAAAGGCTGGCTGCGGATGTTATTCTGATCTCGGATACAGCCATCCTTTCAAACGACACTCCATCCATCACAGTAGGACTTCGGGGATTAAGCTATGTGGAAGTAGAGCTAATCGGACCTAACCGAGACTTGCATTCAGGAGTTTATGGAGGGGCCGTAGCCAATCCCATCAATACGCTTTGCCAAATGATAGCATCATTGGTGGATGAGCAAGGAAAGATTACCATACCTGGATTCTATGACCGAGTGCAAGAGTTGACCACCGAACAACGAGCAGATATGGCCAAAGCTCCTTTTGATCTGGAGGCGTACCAAGAGGAGTTGGATATTGCAACCATTCAGGGCGAGGAAGGCTATTCTACTATTGAAAGAACTGGAATACGACCTACCCTAGATGTCAATGGAATTTGGGGAGGCTACACTGGCGAAGGAGCTAAGACTGTCTTGCCTTCTAAGGCTTACGCCAAAATCTCCATGCGGTTGGTTCCCGATCAAGATCACGAAGAGATCACCGCTTTGTTTACCCAGCATTTTGAGAGTATTGCCCCAAACTCCGTAAAGATTAAAGTAACTCCCCATCATGGAGGACAACCTGCCGTTACACCAACCGATTCGATAGCCTTTAAGGCTGCTAGTAGGGCTTTTGAAGATGCATGGGGTAAGAAACCCATCCCCACTAGAGACGGTGGCAGTATACCTATTGTGGCCCTATTTGAAGAAGTACTGGGACTGCAGACGGTTCTATTCGGATTTGGACTGGATTCCGATGCTATTCATTCTCCTAATGAGAGCTACGGTGTTTTTAATTACCTTAAGGGCATTGAAACCATCGTGCTGTTTCACAAGCATTTTGCCGCGGCAAAAGGCAATTAACCGTCCACGGGCACGTTAAAAATTCGACCAAAACAAACTATTTTGTTTGTAAATCCATTATGATTGCATAAACGGGTCATCCCACATTACATTTTGAAAAAGATAGCGTTTCTATTATGCCTGAGCTTGGTAGTGTCCGGCACTTCAGCTCAGATTCTTCACCCCGCTCAATGGGAACATCGATTTTCTGTTGAGGAGGCTATCGTAGGTGATGAGGTCGACTTAATATTTGATGTAACTATCCAAGAAGATTGGTATCTATACTCTTCAGATTTCGATCCTGAGCTTGGACCAATGGTGACGGAATTTCAATTCATCGAGCACCCTTCGTACCAATTGGTGGGAGAAATTAAGGCCATAGACCCTAAAGAAGCCTATGACGATATCTTCGAGGGGAATTATACCTATTTCAGAAGTAAAGGAGAGTTTCGACAAACCATAAAGATTTTAAGTTCTGACATAGAAGTGACTGGAAACTATGGTTATCAAGTTTGCACGGATGTTGATGGTAAATGCATTCCTTTTGATGAAGAATTTAGTTTTGAAGGACTGCTGATTACCTCAGAAACCGGGGCGTTACCGGATAATAAACAAAACCACGCTAAACCTCCCGCTACAGGTTCCCAGAAAGTGGAAAAAGTGTCGAAAGGCAGTGCTTTTACAGAAAAAACCTCGCACTCTTCCGTTTCCTTATTGGGATTCATGCTCACTGCCTTTTTTGCGGGCTTTTTGGCGTTAATGACCCCCTGTGTATACCCGATGATACCGATGACGGTTACTTTCTTTGCAAACTCCAGTCAGACCCGTAGGAAAGGGATATTTAACGCACTAATCTATGGACTCTCCATTGTGGTGATCTTTACTCTAATTGGTACCATAGTCACCGTGATCTTCGGCCCGGACTTCGCGAACTGGCTGGCCACACATTGGCTACCTAATTTGATCTTTTTTGGGATGTTCATATTCTTCGCCTTGTGGTTTCTGGGGCTATTTGAATTAAGCCTTCCCAGTTCATTCGTTAATAAAGTTGATAGCAAGTCTGAGTCCGGTGGGTTAATTGGAGTATTTTTTATGGCATTAACCCTGGTCTTGGTGTCTTTTTCCTGTACAGGGCCTATTGTTGGTAGCATCCTTATTGAGTCCGCCAACGGTCATATCTTAAAACCAGTAGTGGGTATGCTGGGTTATTCCTTGGCCTTCGCCCTGACATTAACCGCATTTGCCATCTTCCCGGAATGGCTAAAAAGTTTGCCCAAATCCGGAGGCTGGTTAACTTCTGTAAAAGTGGTTTTGGGGTTTCTAGAACTGGCTCTTTCTTTAAAGTTTCTCAGTATTGTCGATCAGGTTTATCATTGGGGAATTTTAGACCGGGATGTTTTTATTGCCATTTGGGTAGCTATATTCTTTAGTTTAAGTATTTATTTATTGGGGTTCCTCAAAATCAACTCCGACGATACCAAGAGTATTGGAGTACTTAGATTAATTACCGGTATTCTAGTTTTGTCCTTTACCATTTACATTACTCCCGGCATGTGGGGGGCTCCTCTAAAACCTCTGGCGGGTATTCTTCCTCCTATGACCTCCATGGACTTTCAACCCTCCAATACCATTGTAGCCGGAAACCAAGCTGAAATATGTTCAGAACCTTTGCATGCTGA